>NZ_JBFRPB010000065.1:0-83511 GCF_041471785.1 Vibrio sp. 10N.261.51.C6
TGATTCAGTCCAATCAACAGAAGGTTCAATCGGGTGTGACTCATCAACTTGAATTTCGGTCATTTCTGCTTCAGGCTTAACGGCTTTTTCCGAGCTATCTTTAGCGGCCTGCTCGGTTCTCAGCTCAACCGTTTTCTGCTCAGCATTTGGGTTCATGACCTTAACTAACGACGCTTTCTTTAGGTTCTGTTGCCCCGTCACAACGACGTTATCGCCTAGTGTTAATCCCTTCTCGACAACAACATATCCGTCGTTAGTATTCACACCCAATTCAACAACGCGTTGCTCAATCTTTTCACCATTCACAACCCAAACAAAGCGCTGCGCATCTTTTGCTTGAACTGAGTTTTGAGAAACCACCATCTTCGTTGAATCCTCGCTCGTCATTTGACTTACTTTGGAAAACATACCTGGGACTAAACGATGATCAGGGTTGGTCACATGCGCGTGCACTTCTACGCGGCCAGAGCTTTCATCAACGGCTGGCGCTATGTAATCCACCACACCAGAGAAGGCTTCATCAACAAAAGCATCAACTTGGATGGAAACGTTCTGTCCAAGCTGCGCGTTACCTAAATCCGACTGTCCAATTGAATACTGAACTTCGACAGGATCGAGTTTGATCAAGCTCACCAACGCGGTTGCACTATCAATCTTACTGCCCACTGAGTGGGTAAAGTTGGTTAACTGCCCATCAAATGGCACAACCAACAAATAGTCATTCATTAGCGCTTCTTTCTGACGGAAATCAGCCGCTGCTAAATTCGCCTGCTCTCCCAATTCTTCAACATCTTGTTGAGACATAGAGTCAGGCTGTTTCTTTAGTAATTCTTGTACTCGCTTTAATTTCGACTTTGCTAGCGCTAGAGAGCTTCTTGCTTTGTCTAAATCAGCTTTCGCTTTGGTATTGTCCAATTGAGCAATCAGTTCGCCTTTTTTAACTGAATCTCCATCTTTGAAATGGATGTTGAGAATTTTGTCGGAGGCACTGAATGTTAATGCTGCAGAATCCGTTGCCCTGATTTTGCCAACCTCGTTGATTGAAGATGTGAATGCTTGTTTGTGCGCTTTTTCGATAGTCACAGGAATTAAGTTTGAGTCTTGGGCAAACGATGGAGAGATATGTAAGGCAAACAGTGCCAAACAGATTGTTTTACTAAGCTTTGTAAATTTCATTTTTAATAACCATAACCGTTGAATTCGTCTGAATTAAAACGTTTTTCTAAGCAGCTATTTCTTACTTAATGAGCTTCCAGCTATTTAAATAATGCTAAAACAGCTAATAATGAGAAAAGGGCTCAACTCACTGTCGAGCCCTGCAATTTTTATATGATTCCTAAATTTTTACGTTCTGAACTCCAAAGTAAAAGTTAAAAACGATGCTGATACTGAACACCGAGCAAGAGAGCATCGGCAGTCACATCAGCAGTTATATTGGAACTCGTTCCTGGGATCGTCGTCAGGCTTTCGTCAATACCTTGTGATTCTCCGATGATAAATCCGACACCAATGTCCACAGAACTGGCAGCCGTGAAGTTATATGTCCCTCCGACCGTGAGCCAATGACGGTTAACATCAGGAATTGATAACGATGTAAGTTCATCAGTTGGGGAAATGTCGTACATATAACCCGCTCGTAGAACGATGTCTTTCGACATGGTGTACGTACCACCGACAGAAACATGCCCTGCATCTTTCCATTGATATTCTTTGATCGAGTCGTCATAAGAGTTAGATGTTAGCGAGTCAAATTCAGACCAGTTCACCCACTGCAGGCTGTAGTGAAAAGCCCACTGTTCGTTGAGCTGGTGCCAACCGGAAAACTCTAGAGTGTCAGGTAACGGGACATTCATCTTGTCGGCAGGGACACCGCCTTTGGTAATGTCACCTTCCACTTCGATATCTGGGCTGTAACGGTAAGTAATGCCAAACTTGTTATGTTCATTGACTTGGTAGGTCGCACCAATATTTGCCCCCAAACCGAAGCCGTCAGCGTCCACATTCAGAAGATTTTTTCGCGAGATTTCGCCCTCTCCGTAGATAACATCAATACCTGCGCCTAAATTGATCTTTTCAGAGAGCTCATAAGCGACGGCAAAGCCGACATTGATACTTGAGAGCGCTGTTTTTCCTCCAAACTCATCCGCTTCAAACGAATCATCAAACTCAACATCCGTACCGAAATTGGAATGGACGGTTGCGCCCAAGGTAAATTTGGAATCTTGAATGGGATGCACGTAATGGATATTCGGTACTAGCGTACCCGCGCTGAGCTCTTGGTCACTGATTGATGTCGTATCACCTATCAAAGGCGTATAACTGATATTCGATACATCAATTCCACTATCAATATAGATAGCGCCTACCGACAACATAGGTTGTTCGATGTAAGCCATCGCTGCACTGTTTTTGGCAACAATTGCTGCGCTATCTGCCATTACAGCGTCGCCCGCGAATGCACGACCTAAACCTGTTGCTGACTGAGCGTTAAGTTGAAAGCCAGCCGCACTAGTTAAACAAGGGATCAGAGCAGCTGCAGTGCCCAATAAAAGTTTATTCTTCATCTTGAGGCACCTCTGTTTCGATATGATCTTCGTTATTAATGACAACAAGCGAACCGTCAGTCATCACCATCGAAGCAACAGCTAATTGTTGGGTTGTCACGGCTTCACGTACATCTGACATATTTTCGCCTGGCATACCCGGTAGGCCATTTTCATCAACGGGGCCTTCATACGGGAATAAGTACGTACCATGTCCACCGGTTGTCGTTCTTATGACTCCACCGAGTTCGATCTGATCACGCTTTGTACCCGTTATTGGGTCTAAACCAAGGGCAGTAATTAAGGGCTCAGTGCCAGTTCGAATATTATTTGGCGCGGTATTCGGAATTACGCTGTCTGGCACATAATCAACGCCAACGTCACAGGTTTCGCCGCAATCTCCAACTGCAGCTAACAAAAGAGTCGGTTGCTCAGCCTTAACTTGACGAGAGATGAAACTAGCAGGGTCTGCACTATCAATTGTTGCTTGAACTCCTTGTTTAAGGTCGGTAACAACTAAATCGAAGATGTCGTTCTCTAGCTGATTAACAAGCAGCGCGTTATCAGATGAAAGCTCTACAAACTCTCTAAGTGCTTCAATACATTGTTGATTCGTTGCTTCTGTTATGCATGTATCTGGTATGACAGTTTCAGCAATGCCACGCTGAACATCAGGAGACTTCTTAACACCTTCAGACATTTCAGGGCCTAAGGTTTGAGAAGACAGAACCAAGTTGGTTAGCCCCTGCCCCGGAACAACAAAGTTCACCGTATTGAATTCAAAATTAGGATTAGTATCCGAGAGAAAATCAGGGCTTGCTTGACTAAACTCACTCACCATTACCGACATGATCCCACCCAACGATTGTCCGATTAGATGAACGTTATTGTTATCAACCCAACCTTCTTGGCTCAACGCATAGCGTAGACCCAGAAAATCAGAAACAGACTGCTGGAGGTTAGAACGAAGCGCTAAAGGGGAATCAATATTGATGAAGAAGGCTTTGTTTGCTCGGGCACTAATTTCCACGTGCTCAGGGCTTGAGTCATAACGTATCCGCTCACCGTGATATGGCATATCGATCGTAACCACGGCATAACCTTTATCAGTATATTCCGCAGCCATTAAAGAAGCAGTGCCGCGCTCTGCTGTAACACCATGAATAAAAATAACGACAGGTAACTCTATAAAACTATTCCAGTTAAACTCTTTTGGTACGTATATATCTGCCGTCACCTCAAGGTCTTCTGTCTTTTGAGGCATTGGATTCTCCGCAGTTGGAAAACTACCGGAAGTGTTGGTAATCCATTCATACAGTGGTGGGCAATTTTCTTTCGGGTCAAATTCATCGACGATACATTCCGCCTCCCTCTCTTTTGTAAAAGGTAAGTACGACGGAATTTTTAGCACTTTTGTATACAGGTTATATCCCCGCTTTTCCTCTACAATTACAGGCTCTTCTTGGGTGAATGAACTACCATATTGCAGATGGTTTCTTTTCATTGCATCTAGCGACGAATACGAACTCTGTGTTTTAAACTGCGCAGCATAAACGGGAATACCTTTCTCTGGATATAACGCATAATATGATTCAATAGCACTCAATACTTGATCTTGAAGGACTTCTTCTTTTTCGTTATTTAATGGGACGTCTGAATAAATCAACTCATCAAAACTGGCATCTGCTTTTAAAGGCTCATTAAATTCAGTTTTTACCCCGTCAGTAACAACGATCGAATAAGTCGTCCCCTCTTTTAATCCTGATTCGCACTGAATAATTATATTGGAACCATCGGCCGATATTTGAGTGTCAACTTCATCACCTGTTATTTCATCAATTAATACAACATTCCCGGCTAAGGTTTCGTTATTGAGTGGATAACGTTTATCAGAATTAACACTTTTTAGAGGAATCAAAATCGGTTCTGCACAAAGTCCCCAACCGTCTAGGGCTGCGTATGAGTTGTTGTAGTCCTGATAATACGCGTCGTTAGTCGATGACATTACGACAACGTCTTCACCGACACCGGATATTGTTCCATCCTCGTCATACCCATAACCATCGTTCGGTTTTGGTAATTCATTAATGTTGTAGGGAACCAATATCAATACGGCATCTTGAGCCGAGTCTTCAGACTGACAGCCGAGTAAGGCAAGCGTAATTAGTCCACATATATACGGCTTATTGAAATCTTTCAAAACAGCTCCTTCGTAGCTTTCGCATTTAACTGGTGTGGTCATGCGATTTATCGTTATTTGAATTGCCGATTGAGTCGGAGGTAAGCTCGACTTTTATTCGTAGAGAGCAAGGCAACACAGAGTTGGAATGACACGTTGATAAAACTACGTAAGAAATTTGAGCAGTTAACCCACACCCACTAAATCAGTGTCACCCGTTAATGATCTAATAGCGACTGGCGGCAAGCACCTGAAACCACATTAAACAACCTCAAAAAGGTTTATAAGGGAATATAAAAAGAGGGATAATCAAACAAATTCAATTATTTAAACATAAAATAAGACAAAGTGAGTGAGTTTATATTTATAGTGGTATTTGTTATATTTCAGTGAGAACGCTTATAACAATGAGAATCCAGATGTCTGCTGAATTTATTATCAATGATGATATACAGGTCAATTTAGAAGAGAGTGAAATCCATCACTTTAAGACAGGTCGTACGTACCCAATAGGTTCTAACGAATCAGAGCTACTTAAGTTTTTTATCTCGAGACCCAATGAGGTGATCACGCGCCAAGTTCTTATTGAACAAGTGTGGGTGTCTAAAGGTATCTACGTTGAAGATGGCAGCCTAATGCAAACCATCTCGATTTGCCGAAAAGCGTTAGAAGATAAGAGGGGGATGATCATCGTCACTGAGCGCGGTAAAGGCTACCGATTTGCAGGACAAGTGACACAAGACAAAGAACGCGCGCTGCGTATAGTTCAATCGCAACCAATACAAGAAACGAAACAACCTGAAGACAACACAGCGCCAGACAGATCACCAACCGCGGCTAAGAAAAAAACAAGTAGTGTACTAGCACTGATTGTATTATTTGTAGTGACTGCAGGTTTATCCCATTATCTGTTTTCTTATTTAGATAGAAATAGCCTAGGCGAAGATCTCGTGGGTCAACATTTTATCTCTTGTAAAATCGAATCCGACGAGTTCACTTTTAATGAGTTATTCAACGTGACGCTTTACGAATATAAGGAAAAAAAAATCATCATCGATAATTCAGGAAAATCTCTGAGCTTCCCAAGTGAATTTAAAGGAGTGACTTGTGAATAAAGAAAAACAGATCTTCGTTGCAATCGCCATAATCGGTATTATGGCCGGATGGATGACAACCTTTATTCCTCAAAGTTATCTTAAAGGTCATTATTTATCCAACACAGCCTCGGTGGTCAACCCACAAGAAAAAGTCATTTATAATCAAGCTGCCGTTAATATCGAGTTTAAGAAGAATAACAGCTATGAATTGTTATATGTCTCTACGAAAGAAGCTGGCTTTGCGTCGTCAGGTACTTACGTGGTAACCCAACACGACATTTCTTTAGACGAGACTCAACATGAACAAATCATACCAAATAGAGAGCTCACATTTTACGAAAAGGTGATGATCAGTGAAGGTGCAGTGCTTTCTTCAGATACCATGGCTTATATCCCACTAAATAATGATGAATTATTATTGGTCACTCAGCGCGGAATGATTCACTTCTGTAAAAAAGTGATATGCGCCGACCTGCCCACTTACTCGAATGCAGATCCTGAATTGAACATTAACTAATCGTTTAACTATCAACTATTTCGGTCAGTAGCTGTACTTAAGCCAATACGTTAGGAGCTATGCATTTCCACATCAATTCAACTCTCGCTGAAGCCTACTTAACTTTCCATTCCCAGTAGGCATCAGTTCATAAATTAATCCGATATCATGTAAAAATACACACTTCTTTTTAGTTCTGCACGTTAGGCTCCAAAAGTCATAGATTTATAAATCCACACCTTTGTATACAACTCCTCACTATAAAAGTGATCCAAGTTATATTCTGACAAGCCACAAAATTTGTTTATTAACATCTAAACAACAGTAGTTATTCACGATTTACAACCACAATTAACATCGAAAAAAATGTTTGTCTTAGATCATATCAACCTCAACTATGCCTCGTGCCACAGTGCAGTTTTCTGTACATTCATTGTCATATTCTGAAACACTTTCTTATATTTTTTAAACTTTGTGGAGATTTCTATGTTAGAGCTCTTGATCGGATTAGTGATTACTATTGCTGTTGGTTACTTTATTGTAAAAGGCTATAAAGCGGCGGGTGTATTACTAACTGCTGGCCTTTCCCTACTTCTTATCACCGGCCTTATTGGTCACACAGTCTTACCAGCTAAGGTAGCTTCAACAGGTAACATGGTTACCGACTCACTAGAATTTGTTAAATACATGCTTCAGTACCGCGGGGGCGGCCTAGGCATGCAAATCATGCTTCTTTGTGGCTTTGCTTCTTACATGACGCATATCGGCGCAAACAATGTGGTAGTAAAACAATTCTCTAAACCGCTTGCTGCTATCAAATCTCCATACGTACTTCTTGTTGCGGCTTACATCGTAGCGTGTCTAATGTCTCTAGCAGTAAGTTCTGCAACAGGCCTTGGCGTGCTATTGATGGCGACCCTATTCCCAATGATGACGGCAATGGGTATTTCTCGTCCAGCAGCGGTGGCGGTTTGTGCATCACCTGCAGCAATCATTCTTTCACCAACGTCGGGTGATGTGGTTATCGCAGCAGAAAAATCAGGTATGTCTCTTGATGTGTTTGCTGTTCAAACGGTACTGCCTGTTTCTATCTGTGCGATCATCGTGATGGCGGGTGCGGCTTTCTTCTGGAACAAATACCTAGATAAGAAAGAAAACACGCCAATGGAAAAAGTAGACGTTTCAGAAATTGAAACGAATGCGCCGGCTTTTTATGCTGCTCTTCCATTCTTACCTATTTTTGGAGTATTTCTATTCAACGGTCGTACCATTCCGGGCCTTTCACTTGATATCTACACCATCGTAGTAGGTTCAATTTTCGTGGGCGCTGTTATCGATTACGTTGTGAAGAAGTTTGACGGCGAAAAAACACTAGAAGACCTAGATTCTTGCTACCAAGGTATGGCCGAAGCATTTAAAGGCGTCGTAATGCTGTTGGTTGCGGCGGGTGTATTTGCTCAGGGCCTAATGTCTATCGGTGCAATTGATAACCTAATCGGCCTTGCTGAATCAGCTGGCGCTGGCGGTATCGCATTAATGCTTATCCTGACTGGTCTAACAGTTGCTGCTGCTATCGCGACAGGTTCTGGTAACGCGCCATTCTATGCATTCGTAGAACTGGCTCCGTCACTTGCTGCGAAAATGGGCTTGAACCCTGCGTTCCTAATCATCCCAATGCTTCAAGCGTCTAACTTAGGCCGTACAATTTCTCCTGTTTCGGGTGTAATTGTAGCGACTTCTGGCATGGGTAAAATCAGCCCATTTGAAGTCGTAAAACGTACGTCTGTACCCGTAATCTGTGGTCTTATTACGGTTATCTTCGGTACGCTTGTATTGGTTCCAATGTCGGCGTAAGCCTTAAGTTTCTAATCTCAAAGAACGAAGAACAAACGAACACCAATACTGAATATAAAATGCGTAAACAAAAAGGCGCTGAACTTAATAAGTTCAGCGCCTTTTTTAATGTCACTTTCTCAACATCGTTAAAACTATCGAGACATGTACAAAATGTATAAACAGTCAGGCTTGAAATAGTGTTATCTCAAAGGAACAAGCCCTACTTCATTTCACCATAGCGTTCTAGATACAGAACCGTTGCAGCGGTACGGGAAGGCACTTGCAGCTTTTTCAACAAGCTTTTCATATGTACCTTAACTGTCGATTCAGAAATAAACAGGTGATCGGCGATCTGCTTATTACGGTAACCTTTCGCGACTTCTTGAAGGATCTGCATTTCACGTTCAGTCAGTTGTTCGAAGATATCATTGCGGCTTCCAGCATCATTTAGGTAGCGAGCAACCACACTGCTGTAAGCCTTGTCACCGCTGTGTGCTTGCTTAAGCAGTTCAATTAACTCATCGGGTTCAGTGTCTTTCAACAAGTAGCCATCAGCGCCTGCTTTTACAATCGCTTCAATGTCTGCAGGGCTATCAGAAACCGTTAGAATAACAATGTTTGCGCTAGAACCGTCAGTGCGAAGTGCTTTCAAGGTATCTAAACCAGACATGCCCTTCATATTGAGATCCAAAAGGATCAAATCAGGTTCTTCTTCATGAGCAAGAGCAACCGCTTCAGTGCCGTTACTTGCTTCTGCAATCACTTCGAATTCGTCTTCAAAGCTCAGTAATTGGCTTATACCTCTGCGCATCAATGGATGATCATCAACCAGCATTACTTTACAAATCGTCAACTTTAACTTCCTTCAAACTTTTATATTTCAATATGACTGTACAGCCTTCACCTTGCGCCGCTTCAATCGTCAAGTCGCCATTCAGTCTTGCCGCACGCTCCTGCATAATGCTCATCCCGTAGTGGTTCACCTTGGAACTACTTGAGTCAAAGCCATCTCCATTATCTTTTATCACGACTAATACTTCACCGTCCTCATCGATACAGCATACATCTATCAAGTCGGCATTGGCGTGTTTTATTGCATTTATTGTTGCTTCACGAATCAATTGAAGCAAGTGAACCTGACTATGCGCATCAAGCTCGATCGATGAGAGATTATTAGTGAGGTTAATCTTCGCATCGGTTCTCTCGCTGAGCGCCTCAAGCATGGTACTTAAGGCGTCTCCAAAGTTGCCCTCTTTAATGGTCAACCTAAATGTGGTGAGTAGCTCTCTTAACTGGGTATAAGCGTCGGCTAAGCCGTTTCCGATCTCAGACGCGATTTGTTCAGATTGCTCTCGGTGCTGTTGCTCTGGCAGTTTGCCAATCACACGCTTTAATAGTGTAACTTGAATTTTCAAGTACGACAGTGATTGAGCCAATGAATCGTGGAGTTCACGTGCAATCGTGGCACGCTCTTCCATGATAATAAGCTGTTCAGCTTTCTTTTGAGCACGATTGTAGTAGATCGCTCTCGATAGCAGTTGAATGAAGCTTTCGATCAGAGCTTTAGTTGAGTGCCCGTGGTGATATGAACAGTATAAATAGCCGAGAATAAGTTCGTTATCGTCGAGTTTCATCTCAAACTTTTCGTAGTCTAAATTCGAATCGTAACCTTCATCCATAATCAATGAACGGCCTGAGTTATCGACAATCTCGAGCCTCAGTGATCCAATCCCTTCCAAGCTCACTAGATGCTGCAAGATAGCTCGGAAGTTTTCAGGAGCAATACGCGTCACCGTGAGCTCTTGTGACGAGTTATAAAGTGCCTGCAGCGACTGGTTCGCATTTTGCAGCTCAATCGTCTTTGCATCCACCACATCTTCAAGGTTTCGATAAAGCACGCCTAAATCTTTGGCCATCGAGTTGAAGGTTTTGGTCAAAATGCCCATTTCGTTGTTACTGGTCACCTTGAGTTCTACCTCGAAGTCGCTGTTTTTGATTCTTTGGCTCGCACCGACAAGAGCATGTAGCGGTTTAACAACCTGTTTACGTACAAAGTGAACAACAAAAAGAGATATGACCAGAATCCCACCAAGGCCGATACCACCAGCCCACGCTAACTTTATTAACTTGTCTTCAGAGAATTCTTGCAGCTTATAAACGAAGCCATCGATTTCAGCCACGAAGTTTTCAACCAACACGAGATAGTGATCGCGCTCTTCGCTATTCAAGACCTGTTTTAGCTCATGCCAACGGCCGATAATTAAATAGTAATCTTCTGTGATGTCTGTCGGAACATTCCAACTGACCAAATTAGTCATGGATGGCGAGTAAAGAGAACTTTCGAATTCACGAATATGAGATTCATAATCGACAGATTCTATTTGAATATCATGGGCTAAACGGTAGCTTTGCATTCGCATTGAACCGGCCACGTTAACCGCTTCCGCATCATTCAAACTTGAAGCCAAAGTAAAGATGGCAAAGCCAGTCGTAGCAACCGACAACAGCAGTATAGAGAGCAAAGATTTTGCTATCGTACTTGTTACAGATGAAACCGGTTTTATAAGCAAAAGTGCCTTCCTATTGATAAATGACTTGCCAGCGATATCGTATTGTCACACATCAAAAATCATAGCTCCATTCAATATGTGATCACTCGCTCCGTAATTTATTGATCTAAGACAATATATGCCCCCAATTAGCCCTTAGGGGGTATTTATACAATTGTTTCTAAAACTACACTACTTGTGAGGACTCATTACAAGATATTAATAGAATAATGACCTACAATTACAACATCTTAGTAACATCTATAGGTATCTAGTGGTAGATCTATCAAAACGCCGTCTTTTTTCTAGACGAAAAGTTGACTCAAGCCAGATTCGTTTGCCTTGGATTGACAGCCTAGAAAGCTTTACAGATGACTGTACTCGCTGCGGTAAATGCATCGAGAGTTGTGAGACTAAGATAATCATTGTAGGCGATGGTGGTTTTCCCACTGTAGATTTCTCTATTGATGAGTGTACGTTCTGCTATCAATGTGCAGATGTTTGTCCCGAACCCATTTTTAAGCCAAAGCAAGGAGAGCCTTGGCAAGCAAAAGCACAAATCTCTGATAAGTGTTTAGCGCAACAAAATGTTGAATGCCGAAGCTGTGGTGACATGTGTGAACCTATGGCCATTCAATTTGAACTTAGAGCAGGCAGTGTTGCTCTACCAAAAATCGAGTTAGATGAGTGTAGCGGTTGTGGGGCCTGCGTAGCAATTTGCCCTACTTCGGCTATTCTTGTGAGTAATGCATAAAACAAAAATAACGAGAGCAATTTATGGCACTAAATGAAGTGCATATATCAAGTTTAGTCGTGCATGTGAGCCCTGAGCATCTAAATGAGATCAAAGCGGAGATCGATCAATTCGATAACGCTGAAATCTACGGAGATAGCCCTGAAGGCAAAATCATCGTGGTCCTAGAAACTGAAAACCAAGGTTTTGTAACGGACACCATCGAAGCAATAAACAACATTAAGAACGTTTTGGGGACAGCTTTGGTTTATCACCAAATCGAAACTGGACTCGACGAAACGGATTTAGAAACTGGAAGCAACAATTCTCAACTTGAGGGTGAAGTATGAAAATGACAAGACGTGCGTTTGTGAAAGCAAACGCAGCTGCATCAGCGGCAGCCGTTGCAGGTGTAACACTACCGGCAACAGCAACCAACCTGATCGCTAGCTCTGATCAAACAAAAATCACGTGGGATAAAGCGCCTTGTCGTTTTTGTGGTACGGGCTGTTCGGTACTAGTAGGTACTCAAAACGGCAAAGTGGTTGCGACTCAAGGCGACCCAGAAGCACCAGTAAACAAAGGCCTTAACTGTATCAAAGGCTACTTCCTTTCAAAAATCATGTACGGCAAAGACCGTCTAGAACAGCCTCTTCTTCGTATGAAAGATGGCGAGTTCCATAAAGATGGTGATTTCGCACCAGTATCTTGGGACAAAGCGTTCGACGTGATGGCTGAGAAATGGAAAGCATCTCTTAAGAAGAACGGTCCAACAGGTGTTGGTATGTTCGGTTCAGGCCAATGGACAGTAATGGAAGGCTACGCAGCCGTTAAGATGATGAAAGCGGGTTTCCGTTCAAACAACATAGATCCAAACGCTCGTCACTGTATGGCTTCTGCTGTAGTAGGCTTCATGCGCACTTTCGGTATTGATGAGCCAATGGGTTGTTACGATGACTTTGAACACGCAGACGCATTCGTACTGTGGGGTTCAAACATGGCAGAAATGCACCCAGTACTATGGACTCGTATTACAGACCGTCGTCTAAGCCACCCACACGTTAAAGTAAACGTACTGTCTACTTACTACCACCGTTCTTTCGAGCTTGCAGACACGGGTTACATCTTCGAACCTCAATCAGATCTAGCAATTGCTAACTTCATTGCTAACTACATCATTCAAAACGATGCCGTTAACTGGGACTTCGTGAACAAGCACACGAACTTCAAGCAAGCAACGACAGACATCGGTTACGGTCTGCGTGACGATGATCCACTACAGAAAGCAGCCGCAAACCCTAACTCAGGCGAAATGACTGCTATCTCTTTCGAAGACTACAAAGCGTCTGTTGCTGAATACACAGTTGAGAAAGCGTCTGAAATGTCAGGTGTATCTCAAGAAGACCTTATCAAGCTGGCTAAGCAATATGCCGATCCAAACATCAAAGTAATGTCACTTTGGACTATGGGTATGAACCAACATACTCGTGGCGTATGGATGAACAGCCTTGTATACAACATCCACCTTCTTACAGGTAAGATTTCTACTCCAGGTAACAGCCCATTCTCACTAACTGGCCAACCGTCAGCGTGTGGTACAGCGCGTGAAGTTGGTACATTCGCTCACCGTTTACCTGCCGATATGGTGGTTGCTAACCCTAAACACCGTAAAATTGCAGAAGATATCTGGAAACTTCCAGAAGGCACCATTCCACCGGTACCCGGCGCTCACGCTGTTCTTCAAGACCGTATGTTGAAAGACGGTAAAATCAACGCTTACTGGGTAATGTGTAACAACAACATGCAAGCGGGTCCAAACATCAACACTGAACGTCTGCCAGGTTACCGTAACCCAGATAACTTCATTGTATGTTCTGACCCGTACCCAACGGCAACAGCTCAAGCGGCTGACCTCATCCTTCCAACAGCAATGTGGATTGAGAAAGAAGGCGCTTACGGTAACGCAGAGCGTCGTACACAAGCATGGTACCAACAAGTGAAAACTGTAGGTGAAGCTAAGTCTGACCTATGGCAAATCATGGAATTCTCTAAGCGCTTCACTATTGAAGAAGTTTGGGGTGAAGAACTGGTTGCGAAAATGCCTGAGTACCGTGGCAAAACCATGTACGACGTGCTTTACAAAAACGGCAACGTTGATGCATTCCCACTGTCTGAAGCTCAAGAGCTTAACGACGATGCACAAGCTCAAGGTTTCTACGTTCAAAAAGGTCTATTCGAAGAATACGCAGCCTTTGGTCGCGGCCACGGTCACGATTTAGCACCATACGATCGCTACCACCAAGTTCGTGGTCTACGTTGGCCTGTTGTTGACGGTAAAGAGACACTATGGCGCTATAAAGAAGGTTCAGATCCATATGCTAAGAAAGGTTCTGATTGGGACTTCTACGGCAAACCAGATGGTAAAGCACTGATCATCAATGCACCATACGAAGCGCCACCTGAAGTACCAAACGATGAATACGATATGTGGCTATGTACCGGTCGTGTTCTTGAGCACTGGCACACAGGTACTATGACTCGTCGTGTACCAGAACTTTACAAAGCAGTACCGGATGCACTTTGCTACATGCACCCTGCTGACGCTAAAGCTCGTGGCCTACGTCGTGGTGATGAAGTTCTTATCGAAAACAAACGTGGTGAAGTTCGTGTGCGTGTTGAAACTCGCGGCCGTAACCGTCCACCACAGGGCTTGGTATTCGTACCATTCTTTGATGCAAGAATTCTGATCAACAAGTTGATCTTGGATGCAACGGATCCTCTGTCTAAACAGACAGACTACAAGAAGTGTCCAGTTAAGATCACTAAAGTTGCTTAAGCCCTAGGCTTAGAGAAACGATCTTAAGTATTTAATATTGCGACTACTTTTTCATCCTTTTGAAGAAGTAGTCCTCTCAAAGAATTAGCCTTTAGGCGGAGAAATTAACATGAAAAAACTGATTACTGCCCTACTATCAGCCGGTCTTTTGCTAGCTGGCGTAGCTCAAGCTGAGCTGGATAACCCTGGCGGCATTGGTGGCGTAGAATCTCTACGTGGTGCAAGTGAACTTGAAGCAACACGAGCAGCTGACGACTTCAAAGAGTACCCTCGCGACCAAGTACTTGAGAGTGACTACGTATACCAGCCACCATTGGTACCTCACAATATCCGTAGCTACGAAGTCTCTCTGAACGCAAACAAATGTCTGTCTTGCCACAGCTGGAAAAATGCGAAAGAGATGGGTGCGACAAAAATTAGTGTTACTCACTACATGAACCGTGAAGATGCAGTACTTGCTGACGTTTCACCTCGTCGTTACTTCTGTCTGCAGTGTCACGTTCCTCAAGCTAATGCGAAACCATTAGTAGAGAACGAGTTCAAACCTGTTGACTCACTACGCTAATCTTAGCCGTATTGTAGAGAGGCTATTATATGAAATTATTAAAAGCGTTTTGGAAAAGACTTGCGACACCAAGCAAAGCAGCCGTAGGCGTTGTTTTGTTCTTGGGTTTCTCGGGTGGTCTTTTGTTCTGGGGTGCATTCAACACGGGTATGGAGGCAACCAACACGGAAGAATTCTGTTCTGGCTGTCACGCACCTATCGTTGCTGAAATCCAAGAGACAATTCACTACTCTAACCGTTCTGGTGTTCGTGCAATCTGTTCAGACTGTCACGTACCGCATGAGTGGACTGATAAAATCGTTCGTAAAGTTCAAGCATCAAAAGAGCTATACGCTCACTTTATTGCTAAGACAATTGATACGCCTGAGAAATTCAAAGAGCGTCGTCATCACTTAGCTGAGCGCGAATGGGCTCGTTTGAAGAAGAACGATTCACTTGAGTGTCGTAACTGTCACCAGTTCGATTACATGGACTTCTCAGAGCAAAGCCCTCGTAGTGCAAAACAACACTCGACTGCGCTGGCTTCTGGTGAAAAAACGTGTGTAGACTGTCACAAAGGTATTGCACACAAACTACCAGACATGCACGGCGTTGAAGGCTGGCAATAAGGAGCGATTGAATGAGTACTTTAGAAAGCATAATTTGGCACATCCTAGGTTACAGCGCTATGCCAGTTATCATTCTTGGTGGCTTTGCAGGTGTTGCAGCCGTATCTCTTTGGATTTTATCTATGGGTAAAGACAAAGAAATCGATTAACAATCGAGATTCCATCAACTTCTACCAGATAATTCTGATATGAGTTGATACGAAAAAGCCACTGATTTCAGTGGCTTTTTTATTATCTGACGTTGTGTATCTTTATAATTGAATGTGACTTAACGCCCTAAGCTTCGTTTTCTGGCGCTTCTTTCTCTGCGGTCTCTTTATCAACCTGCTCTTGATCGACAATCGGCAGCACCTGTTTTACATAGTTGCCTGGCGCTTTGCCAATCACAGGATTAAGCTCTGAGCCTTGATTGAAAGGTTCGATTTTTTCGTCAGTTTCAAAACCTTGTAGCCACTGATTCCAGTGTGTCCACCAAGACCCCTCATTATGAGTCGCATTAGTTAGCCACTCATCCGCCGAGTCGTCTAGGTTGTCATTCAGCCAGAACCCGTACTTCTTCTTATCTGGATGGTTAACAATACCCGCGATATGACCAGATTCACCAAGCACGAACGTCTTGTTGCCACCGGTATTCAAGGCACCACGGTAAGTCCCCTGCCAAAGCGCGATATGATCTTCTTTCGCTGAAATGAAGTAGCTTGGTATTTTTATCTTATTGAGATCAATCCAGACACCGCCTACTTTCACGCCTTTGTCTTGAACAAGTTTATTCTCAAGGTAAAGCTCACGCAGCAAGAAATTATGGCATTTAGCTGCAACGTTAGTGCTGTCACTGTTCCAGTACAACAGATCAAACTCCATTGGGCTGCTGCCTTTTAGGTAGTTATCAATGTAGTAGTTCCAGTACAGGCTGTTTTCACGAAGCAAACTGAATGTCACGCTTAATGAACGACCATCCATGAATCCTTTAGCATCGTTCTGTTTCTCAATGGCGTTAATGATCGTTTCATTGATATATGCGCCAACCTCTCCCGGCTGAGAGAAGTCTAATAGAGTCGTAAAAAAGGTCGCAGTTTTAATGCGTTTCTTCATTCTTTTAGCAGCATAGTAAGCGACCGTTGAAGCGAGAACAGTACCACCAATGCAGTAACCTGCAGCATTGATTTGCTCTTTACCCGTGATATCTTCAATTGCCGTCACGGCTTTCGCTACGCCTTCCGTGACATAGTCACCGAACTCTAAGTCTTTTTGCGCTTCACCTGGGTTGCGCCAAGACATCATGAAGACGCTGTGCCCTTGCTCAAGCAACCAACGAACCATTGAGTTCTTTTCACGAAGGTCGAGAATGTAGTACTTATTGATGAATGGAGGAACGATCAACAAAGGCGTAGCGTTCACCTGAGGTGTTTTTGGGTAGTATTGAATAAGCTCGAACAGATCATTTTGAAAAACGACATCACCTTCCGTGTTCGCAACATCAACACCTAATCGGAAGGCATTATTGTTGGTCATACGGATCTTGAGGATATCCGCGCTCGCTTCAACGTCAGCTTGTAGCTGCTCTAGCCCATCTAGCAAGTTCTCACCATTGCGCTCAAGCGTTAGCTTCATCAACTCTGGGTTAGTCGCAATGAAGTTACTAGGAGAAAGAGCATTGATAGCCTGACGTGAAAAGAACGCCACACGTTCCTTGGTTTTCTCGTCTATGCCTTCGATTGAATTAATGGTGTCTATATAGCTTTTGCTGAATAACAAATAAGACTGCTTGATAAAGCTGTAAAACGGGTCATTTTTCCACGCTTCATCAATAAAGCGTTTATCACTGCGCTCTTCAGTAATGACGCTTTCGGTATTACCCATCAGTGCGGCATTTTGCCAAATCTTAAGTTGCTGCTCCCACCATTGAGATTGTAACTGAAGCAGAACGGCGGGTTGGTTGGCGGCTTGCTCGAAGATTTTTGATGCATCATCAAAGTTCAATTCTTGCATCGCTTGGTTTAGGGGAGATTGCGCGGCTTCCTTGTTTTGTTCAAAGCTTTCCCACCATTGCTGGTTCGTTTGTTGAAGTTTAACAAGGTAGTCCGAAAAGAAGTGTTGAAACATAACATGACTCCAATAATCGGAAAATCGCCACCGAGCCTCACAGTAAACACTGTGCTGACTCGATGGCGATTTTATTTATGCAGGTGTAACTGTTTTCAAGTTTTCAGTTGTTAGTTTTTCAACATCTTCTTTGAACTCTTTTGCAGCAGCTTGCATTTTTGAGCTATCACTCATCATCTGTTGAGACAGTTGAGTTAGCGCTGCTAGTTGCTGGCTGTTGAACGCCGTTAGGCTAGTCACGTCTTTTATTTCAGTCACTGCTTTCATTTGCGCAAGACCCATGTTCGTGTATGTCTGCATTGCATTCATTTGCAGTTCTGTCATCGTTTGGACGTTCTTTGCAACCAACTTGTTGAACTTTAAGTACGGTTCAAATTGCTTTTCAGTTTGGTCAGTAATTGTTTTGAAAATATCCGTGTACATAAGTAACTCCTGATGAATACATAGTTTAATAAATTTGTGTCACTATCGTTTCAGCCAACGCTCATCGATTAACTCGCGATGCTTTGAAAAGCTGATCCGATATTTAAGCTTGCTACCGATATATCAGGCTCTAACCTTCAATACCTTTTAGCAAAACAGCGGTTCCCATTCCTCCACCCACACAGAGTGAAGCAACGCCATAAGTCGTTTTCTGTTCAAGCATTTCATGGATGAGTGAAACAATAATTCGATTGCCTGAAGCACCTAAAGGATGGCCAAGCGCGATTGCACCACCATTCACATTGACCTTTGGCTTGAACTCATCAAGCGGTAAGTCATGCTGCTCTGACAATTGGTACATTACGCCAAGAGCTTGTGCTGCAAACGCTTCATTCAATTCAAACAAATCTACTTCTTCTAGAGTGAGATTCGCTTTATCAAGCGTTTTAGAAACGGCTTCTACTGGGCCTAAACCCATGATTTTTGGGTCCAAACCTGACTGTGCGTAGCTGGTCAGTTCCACTAAAGGTGTTAGACCATATTTCGCTACCGCCGACTCAGACGCTAAGATAATTGCACTCGCTCCATCATTGATGCCCGAAGCGTTACCTGCCGTAACAGACCCTTCACGGTCAAAAGCTGGACGAAGCTTTTGCAGACCTTCGAATGTCGCGTCTGACTTCGGATACTCATCGGTATCAAAAGTGACGGTTTGTCTGCGCTGCTTAACTTCTACAGGCACGATTTGCTCGTTAAACTTACCCGCTTCAATCGCAGCAACTGCTTTCTGTTGGCTTTCTAAAGCATAGTTATCTTGAGCTAGGCGCGAAATATTCAACGTGTGCGCGATATTTTCAGCGGTCATGCCCATGTGGTAGTGATTAAACGCATCGGTTAAGCCATCACCAACCAGTAAGTCTTTCATTGAGATGTCACCCATTTTGTGACCATTGCGAACGCTCGCTGGTACCACAAAAGGAATTTGTGACATCACTTCAACGCCAGCAGCAATAACCACTTCAGCATCTTGTGCTTTGATGTGCGCCGCTGCGTCCATCACTGATTTCATTCCGCTGCCGCAAATCATGTTCACGCCGTATGCTGGTGTTTCCTCAGGAAGCCCTGCATAGATGGAAGCCTGACGAGCAACCCCCATGCCTTGACCTGCCGAAATCACGTTGCCGACGATTACTTCATCAATCGCATCTAACGAAAGATCGACAGACTCAAGTGCACCTTTGATCGCAACGCCAGCCAGTTCACCCGCAGATACGTTTTTTAGCGACCCGGTAAATGCACCAATAGGAGTGCGCTTAGCCGCAACAATAAATACTTTTTCCATCATTCCAACCCCTTCAGTTTCGCCAATTACTGCATGTACAAGCCGCCATTCACAGACAATGTTTCGCCTGTAATGTACGCGCCAGATTCACTCGCTAAAAAGCCCACTGCGTCTGCAATTTCAACAGGTGTTGCTAAGCGTTTCATCGGAATTTGGTTCTTGATTGAATCCAGTACTTCAGGCTTCATTTGCTCAACCATAGGAGTTGCTGTGTAGCCAGGGGCAATCACGTTCACGGTTACGCCGCTACGAGCGCCTTCTGCAGCCAAAGCTTTAGAAAAACCAATCATTCCAGCTTTCGCTGCTGAGTAGTTAGTCTGTCCAAATTGACCTTTAAGACCATTGACGGAAGAGATGTTGATGACACGGCAGTTACCCTTTTCACACATAGGAGCGAACAAAGGTTGAGTCACGTTGAACAAACTGTTTAAGTTCGTTTCAATCACATCTTTCCACGCTTCGGCATCCATCTTTTTAAAGACGCTATCACGTGTAATACCTGCGTTATTGACCAGCACATCCACCGTGCCTTCTTCTTCTAACAACTTGCTTAAGCTCAGCGCACATTCCGCAGTATTGGTAACATCTAATTCAAACAGTCTCACTTGATCTTCGGTGAATTGTTTTTCGTTAAACCAATCCAAGGCACATTGGTAATTTCCAGTAAAATAAGTCGCGATAACACGATAGCCGTCTGCAACTAATTTAGAGGAAATTGCTGAGCCGATACCGCCTTTTGACCCTGTAATTAAAGCAAGCTTTTTCATTAATGGTTCCATCCCTTACAAGCAATTAAATAACAATGATGTTAATAAGATAATGTCTTAGTTGATAATTAAACTTTACGTTTTGCTTTAATTAAACCCTACAACTCAAAATCAAAAATTATTATTACAAATATAAAATATTTTCGTATTATGATTAAAAACTAGACTTGCATCCCAAAACCAATGAAATGTTACGATTATGTAAATCAACGCAAGACTCTGATATTAATAAGGTTTGTTTAATTTTACTTTTATCACCAAGCAGATAAGCCTTTGTAAATACGAGATAAATCTATATCTCTCAGCTTGTTTCAAGAATAATGCAATGTGGGAATTTGAAATGATTGATCACGAGAATAATAACAAAACTCTTATTAGCCATTAATAAATGGTTCCTAATTATTCTATATAACCTTCGATATAATTAACGTTCTAAATGGGAAAGATGAACATTATGGATAGACAAAAAAGCCCACTCAACCTATGAGTGGGCTTTAGTAAATAGCATTAATAAATTGAGCGTGGGATCTTACTTCGTAAATATTTCATTTGTATTTACATCAAGATAAATTTTGTTTTCAAGGGACAACCCACCACAATAAATAAAATAGACATCTCGATTGCTGTACTTAACAGATTTCACCCATCCGCCTAATTCTTCAAAATCACTTGGGGCACACTCCCCCTCAGAGATCAGTTTAGCCACCGAATTACGGAATTTTTCTTGATGGATCTTGAGGTCATCAGACTTAACCAAATAGGAATCCAATATCTCTTTGCTTTCTTTTTCCGAAATAATGACTTCATCATTCGATAAGCCTGACATAGAGACCCATTCCGCCGTCTGTGGGCCGCCATCTTTAAGGACAATATAGTCTGAGATACGAGCCCATTCTCCCTGTTTCTCGAGTACCTCCACCTTTTCCCCTTTGTAGAGGTAATCCGTTATCAAGCCATCAATTTCAGGTTGCTCGACCACTTCAAGCTTTCTCTCCAAAACGTAAAATTCCGTCTGCTCGGGTTCAGGCTGAAGATCCATGATGGGTACAAGCTCAGATTCAGATTGCTCGGTAGCTTCTAACGCCGGCTCTTCCGTTTTCTCTTGTGGGATTGGGTCTTTATTCATGACCAAGAAGTAGTATGCCGCTCCTCCCCCTCCGCCCAATATCAACAACACAAGTAAAGCGATCAGCGCTTTTTTCATCAAATCCACCAGCTCTTCCGTTATAGGTATGTCTCAAGTGTACATCAACTCATGCTGCTGCTCATCTATACTCTCAATAGAGCGCACGGTAAGTAGAGGAAAGTCATGAGTTTTTGGGGGAAAGTTATCATTGTAAGCGCAACTTTTAGTGCCAATGTCGCTCTAGCGAATCATTGTGACCGTGAAAACTGGCAAACACTGTTGGATCGTCAGCTCTCTTTTGAAGGTCGCTATAATCAGTACACCAAAGAGTTCAACCAAGTTCTTTCAACCTATGAGTCACAGACATTGTTATCTAAACACTTTAATGAAAAGCAGATCATTGAGCTTTGGGCAAAGTATGAAGAAAGGTTTAATGTGCAGCTCAATAGTCATATGAATACCGCGTATGACGTCTCCGAGGTTTTGCTACAACAGGCGTATGTTGTGTCTAGTGAACTTGAAGGCGCTGACTCTCTAGCGTATTCATGGCAAGCCGTCGCCAAACACTGCACCAAAGCAAAACTCCCACGCCAGGCAGAAAGCGCGCAGGTGCACGTCCAAAGCTCACAATCACTCTCCCGAGATCTCCATACACTCAGTGAAAAATTCCGTCAGCTGTCTTCAAAATACCGCAGAGAAGCGACGATGATTGATGAAGCGCGCCACATAAACCAACCAGCAAACGATGCATCAAACTGAAATCACCATTAGATTCTCTCACTCGTTCGACTGGACTTTTCCGATAAATATGCTCAATCCCATTCATAATATTCTAAGAACTCGTTAATCAAAGCTTTATCAATAGGTTGTAAAAGTAATGTGCTATCTATCAACAATGAAGTTCAATTTCCGACCAATGCAAGCGAGTATGTGAGATATTCATCACAAAATAGATTTACAAACGCCAGAAAATTGTTATCATGATTCTTCATATAACTTAATAACAAGAAACATTTTGGCTAGGTAATATGCAAAAGACTATGGCTTTCAACTGCTTGAGTAACACGGAATGGACTGCAGAGATAAGAGGTAAACTTTTATCTGTAGCTAAACACATGGAAGAGTTCGGTTCAGTAAGTGAGCTAGAGCTATGTAAGATATTTGGAGAGACAATTTGGAATGACGGCGTGGATTATCATTCACATGCTTTTTCATTCAGAATTAATGCACAAACTGGGGATTGTTCAATCTCTAACTTTAAGTATCACTAAGTTTTGCACCTATCATATACGGAGTACCTTTCAAGAGGTGCTCCGTTTTTTATTGCCTGAAGCCTGACACTTAATGGATGATTTTTGATATTGACCACGCTTCTACTTCAGGAGTAAACCATTTCGTTTTCAGCTCATTCTGCCTTCGTGTTACTGCTCAGAGTTTGGCTTAATCGGTATAAATTGGCAGTGGTGCATTGCCTTTTACTTGTCTTATCGCAAGGTGGGTATGAATATCTTTCACGTTAGAGAGCCTTTGAA
Organism: Vibrio sp. 10N.261.51.C6; assembly: GCF_041471785.1. Lineage (NCBI taxonomy): Bacteria > Pseudomonadati > Pseudomonadota > Gammaproteobacteria > Vibrionales > Vibrionaceae > Vibrio > Vibrio sp. 10N.261.51.C6. Next base: position 22,736 of record NZ_JBFRPB010000065.1, read on the forward strand.
GTTTTCTTGTAAATGCCTCGTAGGCCATCAAGTTCGGGCTAACCACTTCTAGCAAATAGTCATAAGCCCCAGATACAACGTGGCAACTGATCACCTCTTCCATCTCTACAACAGCCGCCTCAAACTTATCTATCGACACTTCTTGGTGGTTGTTTAGGCTCACCTCAACAAACACACTCATTGCGATGCCGACTTGTTCTCGTGACAAGCTCACACGATAACCGTCAATAATGCCCTTTTCTTCTAGCCTTTTGACTCGTCTTGCACAAGGCGAAGGTGATAAACCCACTTCATCAGCAAGTTCAGCCGTGGTTAACCTGCCATCTTTTTGTAACAGTTCGAGAAGATGTCTATCAATTCTATCCATAGTAAATGCCAAACATTAGTTAAATCCGTTAATTATTTGGTGAATATTAGCAGAAATCATCAACGATAGTTCAAGTTTAGCCAAAACTTGCCAACCTGTGGCACACCAACTGTTCCATAATGAGTCATCACCCACTCTCCTTCTAAATTATGAATCTTGGCTACTTATCTATTACTGTCACCCTACTCATTTGGGCGAGCTTTTTTCTTTCTCTTAAAGGCGGCGCAAATTCAGATTTAACACCTGCCGATATCGCTCTCACAAGATTTCTCATACCGGCTTTGGTGTTATTGCCTTTGATGTGGAAAGCACGCAGCGCAATTTCCGTCGTCCCTAAACGGTATCTAACGGGTATGTTCGTAGGTAGCGGATTACCTTATCTGCTTGTTGCCGGAACGGCCATGCAGTTTGTTCCGGTATCTCATGGCAGTGCTCTTGTTCCGGGCACGCTTCCTCTGTTCGTTACAGGAATTGCGGTACTCTTTTTTAAGCAGCCACTCAGCCGACATCGTGTTGTTGGTTTAGGTTTGGTTTTGCTCGGCATACTGTTGTTTTTAGGGAGTAGCTTAAGCAGCTTCAACTTCGAATACACCAAAGGTCATTTATTGTTTTTATGCGGAAGCTTAATGTGGGCGACGTTTACCATCTCAGCTCGTGTCGCTAATCTTAATGCGTTAGTCAGTGCCGGTTTTATTTCTCTCTGCTCTACTTTGCTGTTACTCGTCCTAATCTTTACTGGAACCCTCCCAAGCCACCTAATGGACACACCAATCGCTAATTGGCCCTTCACAGAGCTTGCCGTTCATTCAGCAGTGCAAGGCGTTGGGGCGGGTTTAATAGCGGCGTTCACTTACCTTTATGCGGTTAATACCTTAGGGGCTGAACGCTCTGCCGCTTTTGGCAGTGCAACACCTGCCGTTGCAACACTATTGGCAATTCCACTGTTTAACGAAGTGCCAGATACAATGGCTTGGATCGCCCTTGGCTCTATTTGTATTGGTAGCTTAGTCGCGAGCAATATCTTCATGAGAAACGACCAATCCATGCAGTATCAGCCTCCCACTCACAGCAAGGCCTAATTGCGGTTGCTCAGGTATTCCTACTACTCACTTTCACAAAGATGATGTCTAGATAAGCCTCCCTATGCAGGCTTATCTAAAATCTTCTTTTTCTCAGCCCGCTTCTCCATTAAACTGTCCGACCTTTTTGCAGATTCAAGAGAACACCATGCAACGCGACTACACCTTAAATTGTTTAATCACCATGCCTCGCCATGAACTAGAAGAATTTAGTTTAAGAATGATCCATCGCCTTGTTCCTGAAGACGCAATGACAGAATTGTTCACGTTCGAACAAGAAGAAGTGACCAGCGAAGAGCGCATGCAGTCGGCAAAATTCGATGCGATGCTACGAATGACGGCGATTGCGCTTGGCGAAGTAAACCTAGCGTTTTCTGAGTCGGACAACTCACAACAGAACATTGAACGTATGACTCGTCTGCTTCTTTGGCACTTCTACTCGATCTCTTTCAACCTAGAAGAAGCCATCGCTATCGAAGTGCACTGTGAGAAGGTTGAAAAGATCTTAAAGAACGCCCCAAAAGATGCGTTGGGCTGGGTTAAAGAATTAACTGAGCTACTTCACTTCTACGCGAAAGTGAACGAAGGCAACGAAGACAGTAAAGACGCTTAACGTTAGTTCTACGTAAGTATACATCGAGCTAAACGAAGGCAGACAGAGCTATACCGAAGGCAAATAAAAGCTTTGCTGAAAGGAGTTCTCTGCCTCTGTTGTTTCTAGCACGCTGTGATGTAACATCAGTATCGACTGCGCGATCTTGGTTCCTATTCCCAAAGAACCATTCGGCGCTTCCAGTTCAACCTCATTATGAATCACCACCTTCACCCGTTTGGAATCCGCTTCAAAACCAACATCTAACGACACCACAGTGCCACTTGGGCTATGCCTCAATGCATTATCTAACAGATTCAAAATCAACCTCTCAAGCAGATCACTGTCACCCACAGCCTTGATTCCAATAGGCATATTAATGTTCAACTCAACATTTTTATGGCGATATTGGCTTTGTATCGTTTCTAAGCATTCGCTCATCAGCCCATTGAAATCGATTGAAGCGTATTGATATGTGGGTACCGAGTTATCATTCTTGGCGCTATCTAACAGCGAATGGAGCTGTTCAGATAACTTGTTGCCATTGCGATATGCCACATCTATGAGTGGATCCGAATGTGGGTTTTGAATCCTCCACGTTTCTAGATACCCCAATACACTCGACAATGGCGTTTTCAAATCATGACTGAGCTGTAATAAGCTTTGTCTTCGATGTGACGACTGATATTCAAGTTGCAAAAATTGCTGTTGAATGTGCTTCGCCATCAACTGATACGAGCGTGCAATCGGCACCAATTCTGGTACTTGATGAATGAAGTTCGGGTCCAATCGAAAATCTTGCTCTGCTTGTTGTTGCAACTTGTTAGGGCGTGTTGATCTTTCGTGAGTGTTTTTTGAACAGCATGGTAAAGAGTTATAATTTGCTTCGCCAAAAGTAAAACCATAACCAATACCATGCCAAGAACAATGCTAACTGATATTCGCTGGGAACTGCTACTCCAAGTTATGAAAAGTACAGGTCGTATTTACGATAAAACTGAACATCGAATGACATTTGAAGGAATACTTTATCGAATGAGAACAGGTATTCCTTGGCGAGATCTACCCTCTGAGTTCGGAGAGTGGAGTACCGTTTACAGACGATTTAATCTTTGGTCAAAGAAAGGGATTTTAGATAATCTTTTCAAAAGTTTATCTAACATGGCTGATTTTGAATGGGTATTTCTTGATGGCTCTATAGTTAGAGCACATCAGCATAGTACAGGTGCAGCTACTGAAAGTTCAGAGCAAATAGGAAAAAGTCGCGGGGGCAACTCAACAAAAATTCACTTAGCCGTAGATAGTGGTGGCCTGCCGATTTGCTTTGATTTATCAGAGGGACAACGCCACGATATAGTGCATGCCGAAAGCTTAGTTGAGCAACTCGATGAAGTTAATACCATCGTTTGTGATAAAGGATATGACAGCGAACCTTTCCGTACTTTTGTTAAGGAACGTGGCGGAGAAACGGTAATTGCTAAACGCAATTACGGACAAGATATAGACAAAGACAGTATGGATTGGTGTTTATACAAGTATCGTCACTTGGTCGAAAATGCCTTTGGGAGAATTAAGCATTATCGAGCTATTTCAAGTAGATATGACAAGCTAGAAAGGAATTATGCCAGCATGTTATCGCTGGCATTCATGTTAATGTGGCTACCGATGTATTGTTGAACGCGAAATGTACAGCAAAGATCAACACGCCCTAATATTTAATCGAAAAATATCAATTTATCATTTACGTCAGAAGGGATAGAAAAGAAGATAAAGAATAGAAATGGAACGAATAAAACGCAAAAAGGCCGAATCGATTTAACGATTCGGCCTTTATTCTAGCGTACTGTTGTTACTCTTTCCTAAGCCGTATTTGGCCTTTCAATCGAGCTAACAACACAACATCAAATTAGAACGCGTAGTTTGCGTCAATCAGTTCGCTAACTTCCACTTTGCTTACTTCAGCACGAGCTTCAAGCCATTGAGCAACTTGCAGTTGTTCTGCTTCTGTTACTGAACGGTAGCGCTCAATTGAGCATAAGAAACCTTCAAACAGCTCAAGGCCGCCGCCACCAAAGCACAGACCGATGCTGTCGATGAAATCAATGAACTCATCAATGAACACATCGTATTGATCAAAATCAGTAATCGATGTCTTGCAGCTTACTTCAAAACCCAGAATCGCGAATTCACCTAGGTATAGCTTTTTGCGTAGGCGACGATTTTTGTTTTCGATTTTATCTAATTTCATAACTGCCTCTCTTTTCGTTTGATAAAGCATTTATACACAGTTCCACATCAATCCCCAAGAGTTTTGTATTACACAAGGGTGTTAATGGCAAAAATCGTGCTACAGAAACAAAACCTTAATCAAATCTATAAAAATCTGTCACTTAACTGCTTCACGATTAGTCACACATTGACCCAACTTATTAACCAATTAGTTAGTAGGTGGGTAAGTCATGAATAACGAATAATAAAATCAGCCAATAGGAAGCAGTAAAGATGAGCAAGGAAACATTTGATAGCACTCGTTTTAATAAGAGCAAAAACAAACCCTTCGAAGAAGTTTTAGATGCGAACCTTTCAAGAAGAAATGTTCTCAAAGGCGGTTTAGGCATCAGTGCAATGACCGCATTTGGCGCGTTTGGTTTAGCAGGCCACAGCACAGCGCACGCGGCGACAGCATCATCTAGCGCACCGCAAAAAAGCACTGCTACACTTGCATTCGAATCGGTTAAAGGCTCACTGACAGACAGTGTCGTTGTGCCAAAAGGCTATACAGCACAAGTATTGGTTCCTTGGGGTACTCCACTTAACAAGCAAGGCAATGCTTGGTTAAAAGATGGAACCAACAACGCACAAGATCAAGCAAACTCACTGGGCATGCACCACGACGGCATGCACTTCTTCCCGCTTAATGGCAACAGCAACGACGGTTTGTTGGTGATTAATCACGAATACATCGACCAAAAAGCACTGCACGCTAATGGTCCTACATACGATGAAGGCAACCGCCCTAGCCTTGATGAAGTACGTAAAGAGATCAACGCACACGGCGTGAGTGTGGTTCGTGTAAAACTTGAAGGCAACCAATGGGTGATGGTCGATAACGATCCTCTGAACCGCCGCTACACAGGCGCGACCGTAATGGATCTGTCTGGTCCTGTTGCACACAGTGAATTTACCAAAACCAAGTTCTCACAAGACGGCAGCCTAGCTCGTGGCACGTTGAACAACTGTGGTAATGGCTACACACCATGGGGCACTTACCTAACGTGTGAAGAAAACTGGCCGGGTTATTTCGTTAACAAAGGCGAGACAACACCAGCGCAAGAACGTATTGGTATCGCTACCGACAAAACACGTTACGGTTGGGACACGCTTTCTGGTGACAAACAAGAACGCCTAGACGAATTTGCTCGCTTTGACGTAACACCAACAGGTGAGTCAGCAATGGACGATTACCGTAACGAAGCACACGGTCACGGCTACATTGTTGAAATCGACCCATACACAGCAAACTCTCGCGCTAAGAAACGTTCTGCACTGGGTTGTTTCCGTCACGAAGGCTGTACGTTTGGTAAGTTGACCGAAGGCGAGCCAATCGTATTCTACTCTGGTCACGATTCTCGCTTTGAATACCTATACAAATTTGTTTCTGAAGAGAAATGGGACCCGCGTGACGCAGAGCCGAGTAATCGCCTAAGTGCGGGTGACAAGTACATGGACAAAGGCACACTGTATGTGGCTAAGTTCAACGATGATGGTTCAGGCACTTGGCTGCCACTGACAATGAGCAGTAAGACCACAAACGGCGGTAAGCTAGGTGATTCATTTGATTCTCAAGCAGCACTTATCATTAATACCGCAGGCGCAGCCGACCTTGTAGGCGCAACGCCAATGGATCGCCCTGAATGGTGCTCTGTTGACCCAATGACTGGTACGGCTTACCTAACGCTGACTAATAACAACAAGCGTAAAGAAGCGAACTCTGCGAACCCTCGCGTAGACAATAAGTTCGGTCATGTTATCCGTTGGGATGAAGGCAAAACGGCAGGCGAGTTCGATTGGGATATCTTCGTATTTGGCTCTCCAGCAGTGGAAGACAAATCTATTAACCGCTCTGGTCTAACAGACATGAACCAATTCGCGAGTCCTGACGGCTTAGCGTTTGATGCTCGTGGTATTTTATGGATTCAGACAGATAACGGCGCAGATGAAGTAACGGGCTACACCAATGACCAAATGCTGGCAGTGGTTCCATCTCAATTAACGGATGACCAAGGCAACAGCGCGGTAATTGATGCAAACAATCAAGCGCAGCTAAAGCGTTTCTTTGTGGGACCAAACGGATGTGAAGTAACAGGCTTTACCATCAGCCCAGATTTCAAGTCACTGTTTGTGAACATTCAACACCCGGCAAACTGGCCATCGTCTGAAGATGCAACCGCACAAACTCAAGGCAAAGTCCGCCCAAGAGCATCTACGGTTGTGATTCGTCGAGAAGACGGCGGTGAAATCGCGGTTTAAATATACAACGCAGGCTAAGATCAGAAACATTTCTGTTATCTAGTCTCTGTTCGCTAGCTAAGTAAAATCAAAAAGAGCGATAAGGCCAAATGCCCTATCGCTCTTTTTATATTCTATGCATTCTTCGGTTTAAGTAAGAATCCGAATTTTCAAAACTCACCGTAATCCTAAGTCGTCATCATCCCACGTACGCGTCACCCTCGAGAAGGAGGAACGACTGAGTCGGGGATCTCTGCTCGTTGTAGGCTAACCAGAATTAGCTCACGAACAACCAAACACCAACGCCCATCATCAACGTACCTGCAATGCGGTTCATCAACTTAACATTGTCGGCTTTGCCCAGCATATGCTTTAAGCTCTTTCCGCCTGTCGCGTATAAGGTCATGCAAACAAACTCAGAAACCAGAATGATTGACACGAGAATGAACAACTGCGGTGCTAAGTCTTTATTGCTGTTAATAAAAGGAGGCAGCAAAGAAATCATAAACGCCCAGCCTTTTGGGTTCGCAATTGCAGTGACAAAACCTTGAACCACCAAGTCCCAATCATTGCTGACTTTTGTTGTTTGGTTGTCAGTACTGATCGCCAGTTTGCCTCTCGAACGCCACATCTGAACGCCTAAATAAAACAGGTAACCCGCACCAACAAATTTAAAGCCCGTAAATAGCCATGGGTAATTCAACATGATCGAAGCGATACCCAATACCGCGGCAATAGAAACCACAGCGACACCAGCCAGTTCACCGATCATCATCCATAATGTACGCTTGTATCCAACACTCATTCCAAGTGTCAACGCCAAAGTCATACACATACCGGGCGTGATTGACACGAAGAAAAACGTGGGAATAAAAGCCCAAAGTAGTGCGCTATCCATATTATTACCTTATCGACTTGTTTTTATTTATTAGTTCTTGTTTCTTGATCGGGCTTGAAATGAAGCGAGGTTGAAACGAAGCAGTAATGACAATAAACAATATTGCGATCAATACAAACAAAAAGAGCCACATAACAGTGGCTCTTTTCAATCACCAACCGTAATTACTTACGACGGTTTTTAATTCGCTTCATCATAGTCAAACGACGTTCAGCGCTTGCTTGATCTTGTGGCTCTTCGTTCGCGTTGTTCTTACGACCCTGACGGTTTTTGTAAGCCGATTTAGTGTTCAGCTTCTCGATGTAAGCATCACGTTTCTTCGGTTCATAACCCGGTTGTTCAACACGACGAATGCGCTGTTGAATCAGTTTTTCAACTTGAACGACAGTCAGCTCTTCTTCGCGGTTAACGAAAGAGACAGCGTGACCTTGCTTACCTGCACGACCTGTACGGCCAATACGGTGAACATAGTCTTCTGCTAGGAAAGGCATGTCGTAGTTAATTACGTGTGGTAAGTCTTCGATATCAAGACCACGAGCCGCAACGTCGGTTGCTACCATTACACGCGCTTTACCTTCTTTAAAATCGTCTAGAGCACGACGACGAGCACTTTGCGCTTTATCACCGTGACACAGTACTGCTTTAATGCCGTCTAGCTTAAGCTCTTTAACTACATCGTTCGCTGTTTCTTTGTAGTTAACAAAAACAAGCACTTGGCGCCAGTTTTTACGACCAATCAGCTCAGAAAGCAGTTCTGTTTTACGCTCTTGATCCACTGGGTAAACCACGTGGCCGACAGTAGCAGCCGTTGAGTTTTCGCGCTCAACACTAATACGTTTTGGTTTACGCAGAATATCAACAGACAGTTGGTTTAACTGAGTAGAAGTCGTTGCAGAGAACATCATGATTTGCGGTGATGTTTCTACATCCAACATGATCTTACGAACGGCATTGATAAAGCCCATATCAAGGATACGGTCAGCTTCATCAAATACTAGAAATTCTAGGTTAGCAATAGACACGTTACCCGCTTCTAAGTGCTCTTCTAAACGGCCAGGTGTTGCAACCAAAATATCCACACCCAGTTCTAGTTGACGAACTTGTGAAGACATCTTGTTACCACCGTAAACCGCAGAAACACTTAGATCTGTGTATTTAACGTAGTCTTTAATGTTTTGAGCGATCTGCGCAGCAAGCTCACGAGTTGGAGCAAGAATAAGGCCGCGAGCCGTTCCTCTAGACGCCTTTTTACCGCTGTTCAAAAGGTGTTGGATAACAGGCAATGAAAATGCCGCTGTTTTACCCGTACCGGTTTGAGCAGTAGCAAAAATATCATGGCCTTTACGAGCCATTGGAATCGCTTTTTGTTGAATTGGAGTGAGTTTTTCATAACCACACTCAGTCAACGCTTTGACTAATTCAGGAGCAAAACCTTGAGAGGAAAATGACATTGTTACGGGTTCCTTAAGCAGACAGCCTACATTCTTATTTCAGCCGAGCACTATAAAGTAATTAGAGTGATTTATCTCACATTTATCGTGATATAACGCAAACTTTCTCATTTAATCTGGTGTTTATCCCGCCTTCAACGAGGTAAACACCAAGATCCTTGGTTCAAACAGCAAAAACAGGGCTATTTGATGCCACACAGCTTGAGTAGAATCTGCTCGAGATCGCCCCATGGCATGAGCTGCGAGTCGATCACTTCCAGTCGAGATTCAAAGCCATCAAGCGTAATTTCGTTCACAGACACGACTTGATTCGCCACATTGAATGCGTAGCAACCTTGGTCGGTGTTCACCACGGCTTTTACACGTTCAGCCGTAAGATCCGACAGCATTGAAAACAGCGCATCAAAGTCGAACTTATGCTCTGCGCCAAATAGCCAACCGCAACTGAAATAGCCCTGTCCTTTATTCTCTTTACGGATGAAAGCTTCACCGGGAGGAAGTTGGAATTGAGGCTCTTGTTCAGCGTGATCGTGATGATGCGCTTCAATATGAGAGGAAGCACTGCCGTATACTCTTTCAATGTCCAACACTTCCAATGGCACTTCACCATCGTGAATTAGCTTATGGAAGACTTTTGCTGGCGTTTGATCCGTCACCCAATCATTGAACACATCGATGTCTTCAGAATGAACAAGGTCAACCTTAGTACCAAGAATCACATCTGCACTATTTAGTTGATCATTAAAATTCTGATTCGAGGTGTACTTTTCATTAGACAGATTTCGTGGGTCAACCAAACCAAGCGTCGCTTTTAAATCGACATATGGTGTGTACTGATCGGAAGTCAGTGTCGCTATAACCTGTTTAGGGTGACCAAGCCCTGTCGGCTCAATCAATAAACGGTCTGGCTTTTGGCGAAGTAAGGCATTAATACCTACCGACATCGGCACGCCCGCAGTACAACACATACAGCCACCCGGCACTTCTTTAATCAAAGCGCCTTGATCTGTCATTAATGCACCGTCAATACCGATTTCCCCGAACTCATTAACCAGAACAGCCCAGTTTTCATTCTCAGGTTTATTTTTTAGCAGGTTCAAGATGGCTGTCGTTTTACCAACACCCAAGAAACCCGTAATGATGTTCGTAGGAACTTTTTTAGTCATATCAGTTCTCCTTTTTAAGGGAGTATATACTCAATCACCAAAAAGTTGACCCCAATCGATTGTTTACACTGAGATTCGTTAATAGAGGTTGGCGCGAAAATAATCAGAAGAGATAAACAGTAGAGGCAGAATGTGGAAATGGGATGCTCCAGACGAACTAAAGGCGTACTTACTCAGTACGCCTCACCCTCGTTACTCAATCGTGAGTTCGCGAATCAGGAAGCCTTAAATATCGACCTGAACATTTAACGAGGAACTAAAACTTTGTTTCTGAATCCATCCAAATTGTGTGTAAAACCTCACTTCTCCTTGCGGTTCGTTATGTTGCTTTACGATTTAACTATGGTTCATTTTTGGGGATATTCAAGCCGCCGCCAGAGAATCGATCAAAATTGTGACGGTGATTCCACTATTGACCATAGATTCCATTTATGTAACACGTACATTCCATAAATGAAATTCAACTTTTCATCTTTGTTGCTATAGGATATGCGGAGGAAGCGTATAATTTAATGCAACCCCGCCTTAACTCATTCAGGAAACTTATTTCTATGACCACAAGAGAGAAAATTAAGCAGTCCTTATTAGCAAAAATGCCAAGGGATGCTATTAATCAATTTCTCTCAAGAGATAAGACCCCAGCTTCAGTTCTCTTTCTTTCTTGTATTGTGGGTGTACTTGCGGGTGTAGTGGGTACCTATTTCGAAGTTGCGGTTCATTTCATCACAGAAACTCGTACCGATTGGCTAAAAGATGAAATCGGTAGCCATTTACCACTGTGGCTTGCTGCTTTCCTTATTAGTGCTGCATTCGCCTTTATTGGCTATTTCCTCGTTCATCGCTTTGCTCCAGAAGCTGCTGGTTCAGGTATCCCTGAAATCGAAGGTGCAATGGACGGCATGCGCCCTGTTCGATGGTGGAGAGTATTACCCGTAAAATTCTTTGGCGGCATGGGCGCGTTAGGCTCTGGTATGGTTTTAGGCCGCGAAGGGCCAACCGTTCAAATGGGCGGCAGTATCGGTCGTATGGTCACAGATATCTTTCGAGTCAAAGATGATGACACTCGCCATTCACTGTTGGCTTCAGGTGCCGCTGGTGGCTTAGCCGCCGCATTCAATGCACCGCTAGCTGGCATCATGTTTGTGGTTGAGGAGATGAGACCACAGTTTCGCTACTCACTCATATCAATCAAAGCCGTCATCATCTCAGCAGTTTCGGCCAACATTGTATTTCGCTCTATCAATGGTCAATCAGCCGTTATTACAATGCCTCAGTACCAGCCACCTGAACTCGACGCACTTTGGTTGTTCTTGCTGTTAGGTGTGTTGTTCGGTCTGTTCGGTGTAATTTTCAATAAGCTGATCACGCTTTCCCAAGACCTGTTTGTGGCGATACACAAGAATGACCGTAAACGCTACTTGATGACAGGTACCCTACTTGGTGGTTGCTTTGGCTTGTTGCTGCTCTATATACCTGAATTAACTGGTGGTGGTATTGGTATCATCCCGAACATCACGAATGGCAGCTACAGCGCCAATGTGTTGCTGTTGATTTTCTTAGGCCGAGTCCTCACTACCCTGCTTTGTTTCGGCTCTGGTGCACCCGGCGGTATCTTTGCACCAATGCTTGCGCTAGGAACACTCTTTGGTTATGCGTTCGGGCTTATCGCGGCGGCATTTTTTCCTGAACTGAATATTGAACCGGGTATGTTTGCCATTGCTGGCATGGGAGCCTTATTTGCTGCCACTGTTCGAGCGCCTATCACTGGCATACTGTTGGTTATTGAAATGACCAATAACTACTACCTGATCCTGCCGTTGATCATCACCTGCTTAGGTGCGGTAATCATTGCTCAAATGTTGGGTGGGCAGCCAATTTACAGTCAACTGCTTAATCGTACGCTGAAAAACGAAAAACTAAGACAACAAGATCTCCCTCAACAAGAGAAAGTATGTTAATTACAAATGACTCATGAAACAAAAGCACACATTCAACGTGCTTAATCTCCCGATTCCGTATCAAAATCAAAAAAGCAAACGTTAAACTTGGTATCATCCACTCAAAATTAGTTGAGTGCCCTCAAAATCAATTGATGAAAGGCCTACACACTCTAACTAAAGCAAATATTCTAAAAGTCTTTAATTAACTAAGTCGGAGTAAGTCGTTGAACTGGAGAAGATTAACCCAAGTAAAAAATGTGCCGCCATCTCAGGCGTCTTTAGCACTTGGCGTTATTGGGTTAGGACAAGCTTGGGCGTTATATATCCCGGGCATTGGTGAGATAATTCGTCCCTACCTCGCTGCATTCGGCGCGCTATTATTGCTGCCTGTTTTACTGCGCTATTTAACGAGCTTTAATACCTTCCTTAATGACATTCGCCACCCGTTAAGTGGAAGCTTGATGGCACCAATGAGCATGGCTTTACTGATTCTGTGCGACTATTTAGCCGAGATATCGCCAGCTATCGCCTACCCAGTTTGGTTCTGCGCGCTATTGCTGCACTTTACCATGATGGTGTTGTTCTTTAGTTTTCAGATCATCAACTTCAAAATGTCGAACATTGTACCGAGTTGGTTTCTGTATCCGGTCGGTTTGATCAGCAGTTCCTTAGCTGGCACACAGTTCGGGCACACCGTATTTTCAGAAACACTTGCGGTCACTTGTATTGGTATCTATTTCCTTATGTTGCCAGTGGTGTTATACCGCTTGGTGTTCGAAGGCAATCTTCCTCGCCGAGCAAGACCAACACTCGCTATCATGGCAGCTCCGGTTAACTTGTCTTTAGCCGCTTACTTGGTTAACTTCGACAACCCAGACCCGATTCTAACAGGTGCATTGGCGGGCATTGCCATCACCATGACTTTGTTGATTTACTTGTGTTACATCCGCCTAATGCGTTTGAAGTTCCAACCTTCGATTGCTGCCGTCACCTTCCCATCTGTGATCAGCGCTATTGCCATGCATCGTCTAACTACATTTTTCGGCGCGGAATACCCACAATGGTATTGGCTACACAAGTTTGGTTTCTTTGAGCTAACCATCGCCACCATTCTAGTGATTTGGGTTGCCGGTGGTTACGTAAAAATGTACTGGCCTGAGTTTTTCGATTCCGACTACATGTCCAAGAAGATGAAACGTTCTTAGATAGAAGCGAAAAGATCTTAGCTGAACCATCGTGTTCTGCAGGAGTCGATGATGTCAGACAAAACCAACCAAACCCAAAAAGGCCTCACACTGTGAGGCCTTTGAATAGGCAAGGTATTAATAGTTCAGGCGAGTGTTACTAGAAATACCGAGACCTATTAGAAGTTAGCGTGAGGGCCGAATACTTCGTAGTGAACGCGTGAACGGTCAACTTTCATTGCATCTAGCTGCTCTACGATGTTCTTCATGAAACCAACAGGACCACAGATGTAGAAATCGCTCTCTTCAAAGCCTTTAGTATCAGAGATAGACGCTAGATCCATTTGGCCTTGATGCGTGTTTTCACATGCAGATTCGTCTTTGTTCATGTACCACGTTTTCGCTTCCCAACCTTTGTCGGCAACAATATCTTTAACACGAGTCGTGAAAGAGTGTTGGCCTACGTTCTCACAAGCGTGAAGGTAAAGTACTGGCTCGTTTTTATCTACCGTGTTTAGGAACTCAAGCATAGACTGCATTGGCGTTACACCAACACCTGCAGAGATAAGCGTTACTGGCTTGCTGCGCTCTTGATACATGAAGTCACCTGCTGGTGCGTATAGGCTAACTTCATCACCAACAGCAACCGTATCGTGTAGGTGGTTAGATACAACGCCTTGTGTCTCTTGGCCTTGTCCTTCACGTTTAACAGAAATACGGTATTGCTTGCCGTTTGGCTTATCAGACAGTGAGTATTGACGAATCTCGCTGTATTGAGAGCCTTCTGGTTTCACTTCGATACCGATGTATTGACCTGGTGTGTAATCCAGAACTTCACCGCCGTCTTTTGGCTGAAGGATAAAGCTTGTTACTAGCGCTGACTCTTCGATTTTGTCTGCAATCACAAACGCACGCGCTGCTTCCCAACCACCAACAGCTTGCTTACGCTGTAGGTAAAGTTCAGCTTCACGATCGATGAATACTTGCGCCAAAAATAGGTAAGCGGCTGTCCATGCTTCTTCCACTTCTGGAGTAAAGGCGTCAGCAGCTAGTTCACGTAATGTCTCAATCAGGTGCAAACCAACAATTTGGTAGTGCTCTGGTTGAATGTTAAAGCTTGTGTGTTTCTGAGCAATACGTTCAACGGCAGTTGTTAACGCTGCTAGATTTTCAATGTTCTTTGCATATGCCGCGATAGCTTCAAACAGTGCTACGCCTTGGCGACCTGTTCTTTGGTGCGTCATATTGAAGATATCTTTCAACTCAGGGTTATGCGTGAACATACGTTGATAAAAATGCTGAGTTAAAGCTGGGCCTGCGCTCTCAAGTAGAGGAATAGTAGATTTGATGATTTCGATATGTGCATTGTTAAGCATGAATTTACTCCGAACACTGAGCCTTATGACCTATATGTCATTTTGACTACTAAAAATTAAGAATGACTTATCGATTTTCTGAAACCTTAGTTATTTTTAGAAACTGAGTTATTTTGACTCGTTTTCATTTCAAAAAATCGCGAAACCTGATTAATGCAACCTGATTGATTGAGATCAAGAATAGTCTGTTTAATCAGCGCTATAATTGGGCTTCTCTGTATCTTCAGCACAATCAGTGCCAACTTTATCAATCCCCGTCATTACTGGTTTTCTTTTCAAAACTCATCTTATAAAAATGTCAAAAAGACCTTTTTTTTAAGTCAATAAGACTCTATTATGTAGATAAACACACACAGTTAGAGTTTTTTATGCAAGATATCTCCGCATCTACCCTCATGGAAATGACCATTGGCCTCGCAAGTGGTGTCAACGATCAAGATCGTTTCAATCGCCTGATCGATGCCATTCGCAAAACCATAACGTGTGATTGTGTCGCGCTTTTAAGCCTTCAAGGCGACACACTAGTACCTATCGCAATGCAAGGGCTCAGCCGAGATACGTTCGGTCGTCGCTTTATCATTTCGGAACACCCTCGCTTTGATGAGATCTGCGCATCACGTTCTCCTGTTCGTTTTGATGCTGATAGCTCATTGCCTGATCCTTTCGATGGCTTACTGATAGACCACGACGGCGATTTACCAATGCATGCCTGCATGGGTTTGCCTTTGCTATTTGGCGATAAGCTCTTAGGCATTCTGACTCTAGACAGCTTGAAACCTGATGTCTTTGCGAATATACCGGCGCGTAACCTTGAAGTGCTGGCAGCTATTGCAGCCTCAACCATGCAGATGGCATTGACCTTCTCGCAACTTGAACATCAAGCAAAACAGTCAAAGCAATTACTCGAAGAATTGAACGTAGAAGCGTGGGAACGTGACGGCGGTGAGTTGATTGGTAACAGTGACACCATGGTCGCGCTTAAGAACGACATCGCTGTTGTAGCTCCATCTGAGTTTAATATCTTGATTCATGGTGACACCGGGGTTGGTAAAGAGCTCGTTGCTCGTACCCTGCACCACCAATCGCAACGTAAGCGTAATCCGCTGGTCTACGTGAACTGTGCTGCTATTCCTGAGAACTTGGTAGAGAGTGAACTATTTGGTCACGTTCGTGGCGCATTTACTGGCGCAGACAAAAACCGCTTAGGTAAGTTTGCTCTAGCCGACGGCGGCACACTGTTCTTAGATGAAATTGGTGAATTGCCTTTAGCAGCACAAAGTAAGTTACTGCGTGCGCTGCAAAACAACGAAATCCAACCGGTAGGCCAAGACAACATCCAAACCATTGATGTTCGTGTTCTGGCTGCAACCAATCGAGACTTAAAACAAGAAGTTGAAGACGGTCGATTCAGAGCCGACTTGTATCACCGACTGAGTGTGTACCCTATCGCGGTACCTGCATTGAAAGAGCGTGGTGACGACATCAGCTTATTAGCTGGTTTTTTCCTAGAACAAGCGCGCCGTAAGCTTGGTATCAACCAAGTTAAGTTCCGTTCTGATGTTCTGGTATTCCTAAACCGTTACGGTTGGCCAGGTAACGTTCGTGAGCTTGAACACGTTATCAGCCGTTCAGCACTGAAAGCATTGGCTCGCAGCACTAACAAAAACCTCGTGACAATCACTAAAGAAGATTGTGGTCCTCTAGACCAAGATCAGCCAATTGCGACGACTCAGGTGAAAAACACACCATTATCGACACCAACGATCGACCTTTCTGCAGGGCTACGTGGTGCAACGGACGATTTTCAACGCAGTATCATTACTGAGGTGTTGGAAGATGCCAACTTTAACTGGGCACAAGCAGGGCGAGTTCTGAAAACAGACCGAGCAAATCTGACTCGACTGTCTAAGCGTTTAGGGCTAAATGTGGCTAAGTCTCATACGATCGAACGGACAAAATAGATATTAGCGGTTTGTTGCGAGCATCTGACAAAACTTGTGTATATAATGCTGCAAATTGTAACGCTAATTTTAAATATGTAGAGAGAGTTATGAAGTTTATCCGTTGGTTCTTAGGTCGTGTCATCTTGTTATTGAATTTTGTTTTCAGCCCACGTGGTGTGAAGCGTTCTCAAGAAGAACAAAGCAAAGTAAATGAGCAAGCAAAAACGCACACGTTATACCAATTCGAAGCGTGCCCATTTTGTGTGAAGGTGCGCCGCGCGATGAAACGTCAGTCGGTTCAATTTGAACTTCGTGATGCAAAAAACAACGAGCAACACCGTGCTGAGCTTGAAGCTGGCGGCGGTCGTGTGAAAGTGCCTTGTCTACGTATCGAAAAAGACGGTAAAACTGAGTGGATGTACGAATCTTCAGATATCGTGACTTACTTAGAAAAGCAGTTTGCATAAGCAATAAAGCAACAAAAGTCAGATACAAAAAATCCCTCGAATGTGAGGGATTTTTTATGTCTGTTATTTGGCGTTAATCGCTTCAAATTGGGCGCGAAAGTTCAAACGACTACTTCGTGACAATCAGCATCAATTCAACACGGCGGTTACACGCCTTGCCTTGCGCAGAAGCGTTCGTACAAGCTGGAACATACTCACCGAAGCCACGAGTATAGATGGAACGACTTGATACGTAGTTACTCTCTAATCGAGCCTTCACTTCTTTTGCTCGCTGCTCTGAAAGCGGATCATTGATTCGATCTGTGCCCGTGTTATCGGTGTGCCCTTCAATCACCACATCAATATCTTGGCGTTGAGCAAGGTAGCTGCCTAGCGTATCTAGCCATTGATTATACGCTGGCTCAGGGAATGCTGAACCTGTTTTAAAGTTCACGTGCTGCTCAAGCTTTACCATCACATGGTTACCCGGCAACACTTCAAAATCGATGCGGTTTTGTCTTAAAAAGACTTCCAGTGGGTCGTTAGTCGAAACGCCACGTCCGTAGTTGGTCGTGATGGTTCTGTGTTGATGAGTGCTACTCTGGATAGAGTACCCACGATTGCTTGCTACATGAGTCGTTTGAACCACACCCCATTCAGGATGCATCAAGTCGTAATCGGTTTGTGGTGCAGTCTCTAGCATGTCACCGCCAAGTAAGTCAGTTGGTGACGTGGCTTCACACCCAGCCAAAGCTATGCTTAACATTATCGCTAAATATCTCATTACTTCACCAACCACTCATGCAGATAAACCATTCACTAATGTCTATATCGGCACCGAGGGAAAAACTTTAGACGAAAAGAAAGCAGAACCCAAAAAAGTGCTTTTGATCACAGTTAACCGTCAACTAGCCTGTCATCACCCTCTAGTTCGAACTGTTTGCATTTATTTACCTTATAATTGTTTTCCAATTCGTACTAAATAGTTAGAATCTCACGACTTCTCAACGCTAGAGCAAACATTATGTTTAAACCATTTACTAAATTCATCACAGCACTCGCTGCCGTACTCATTATCGCGGGTTGTAGTGAAACAGACGAGCCACAAAAAGGCGTTCAATACGAAGCGCTTCCTACTGCTCTAACAGAATTTAACTTGTCTCCGATCACTGAAATCTTCTCTCTTAACTGTGGTCACTGCCGTCAAATGGAAAGTGCCATTCCAGAGATTGAATCTCTAACAGACCAAACTATTGGCAAGATGCACGTGACGTTCAACGAAAGCGCTCAAATCAGCGCAATGATCTACTACACAGCAGTGATGCAGCTTGATGCGACGCCTGACCACGCATTCATGGACGACCTATTTGGTGCCGTTCAAATGGGTGCAGATGCAACACCTGAGCAGCGTCAACAAGCACTAGAGACAGCGTTTACTTCTCGTGGTTTGGTTAGCCCATACCAGCTGAATAAAGAACAGCAAGTCGCTCTTTTCGACTACGTTAAGCAAGCAGAAGAGATCTCAGTAAAAGGTCAGATCAACTCAGTACCAACCTTTATCATCAACGGTAAATACCAAGTACTAACAGCAGGTCACCAAGACGTTGCTGGCATTGCAAAAACGATCAACTATCTTTTGACTCAACCATAATCACGGCTTTAGTCAACTGATTAACACATTTTGTATTAACTACGAAATTCAGCACTCAATATAAATAGGTTTTACTATGTCTAAATTTGTCATCCCGGTCATTGTCTTTCTTTTGGCGGGTTTCATGATTTACCGTACTTGGACGAATCATAAGTCTGGCGGAGAAAACTTCGAACAAGGCCAACAATTTCTAATTGAAAACGGCACTAAAGAAGGCGTGATTACGACTGAAAGCGGTCTTCAATACCTTGTTCTTGAAGAAGGTACAGGCACAGAGCACCCAACTAAGAACAGCAAAGTAACGGTTCACTACCACGGTACGCTAATCGACGGCACTGTTTTCGACAGCTCTGTTGAGCGCGGCGAGCCAATCTCATTTGCTCTTAAGCAAGTAATTAAAGGCTGGCAAGAAGGTTTGACTTACATGGTTGAAGGCCAAAAAGTTCGTCTATTTATTCCAAGCACTCTAGCTTACGGTAAAGGCGGTTCAGGCCCTATCCCACCATCATCGACTCTGATTTTTGATGTAGAACTCATCTCTATCAAATAATCGAAGTTACTGATTTAAGCCCCAACATACGCGCTATGTCGGGGCTTTTTTATATCTGAACATTTGAAGCCTCTTTAGATATTGAGCTATTTAGCTACTGTAACAACGACCAAATATACCCTCGAAAACCGACCACTAGACGACTGGTCTAATTTAACTTATAGTACCGCCCATGAACGAAAAAACGAATGACACACGCCTGCATGTTTTAGATGTTGGCTACCAATTAATAGTGAACAACGGCTTTAACGGCGTTGGCTTATCGCAATTGCTTAAAGAAGCGGACGTGCCGAAAGGGTCGTTTTACCACTACTTTAAATCGAAAGAGCAATTTGGCGAGGCTCTGATCCAGCACTATTTTGAGACCTACATCAGCAGAGTTGAAACTATTTTGGTTCATGGTGAAGGCAACCATTACCAGAGAATTGTCAGTTATTTCACTCGATGGTCACAGATTGAAAACGGCACCTGCAATGCTCATAAATGCTTGGTCGTTAAACTCAGCGCGGAAGTTTCTGATCTTTCTGATCCTATGCGCCAAGCGCTATTAAAGGGTGCAGAA
The DNA here is from genome assembly GCF_041471785.1 of Vibrio sp. 10N.261.51.C6. Classification (NCBI taxonomy): domain Bacteria; kingdom Pseudomonadati; phylum Pseudomonadota; class Gammaproteobacteria; order Vibrionales; family Vibrionaceae; genus Vibrio; species Vibrio sp. 10N.261.51.C6. The sequence goes on from NZ_JBFRPB010000065.1 coordinate 42,450, forward strand.
AAAGTGACGAATACCATCGAACAGTGCATTGTCGGCGGTATTGAAGATGGCTCCATAAAGGTTGAAGAGAGCCAAGAAGCAGCTCAGAACCTATACTCAATGTGGTTAGGCGCCAGCTTATTGAGCAAGCTGAGCCAAAGCTCACATAGCTTACAGTCAGCTTTGAGCCTTACCGAACGAATTTTAAAAGGTGAAAGCTAATAACGCGCAGCGCGCTTTTTTGGCTTTAACTTAAAAAAATCACCCGCCCTCTTATCAATTTGATGACGGCGGGATTTTTAGACAACAAGACTAGACGACTGGTCTAATTCTAAATGTATAAAATACACAATTAAGGACATCCAATGACTCAACAAGACAATCGCCGAATCGTATTGGCTTCTCGCCCAGTTGGCGCACCGACTCAAGACAACTTCCGTTTAGAGACAATAGCTGCGCCAAGCATCAAAGACGGCGAGATGTTACTTCGCTCAGTTTACCTTTCTCTAGACCCATACATGCGTGGTCGTATGAGCGATGCTAAATCCTACGCAGATCCCGTTGCGATTGATGAAGTGATGGTAGGCGCAACCGTATGTCAGGTTGAAGAATCAAACCACGCTGATTACGAAATTGGCGAGTGGGTACTGGCTTACACAGGTTGGCAAGATCTTGGTGTGTCTAACGGTGAAGGCCTTATCAAACTAGGTAAAGAACCAACGAACCCTTCTTACGCGCTTGGCATCATGGGTATGCCTGGTTTTACCGCTTACATGGGCTTGCTTGATATCGGCCAACCTAAAGAAGGCGACACGCTAGTCGTTGCAGCAGCAACAGGTGCTGTAGGCGCAACCGTTGGACAAATCGGCAAACTAAAAGGCTGTCGTGTTATCGGCGTTGCAGGCGGTCAAGAGAAGTGTCAGTACGCGAAAGAGATTCTTGGCTTTGATGAATGCATCGACCACAAAGCTGACGACTTCGCGGAGCAATTGGCTAAAGCGTGTGACAACGGCATCGACGTTTACTTTGAAAACGTTGGCGGCAAGGTATTCGATGCAGTAATGCCTCTGCTTAACACAGGTGCTCGTATTCCTGTGTGTGGCCTTATCTCTCAATACAATGCGACTTCACTGCCTGAAGGACCAGATCGTATGTCTAGCCTGATGGGTATGCTGCTTGTTAAAAGAATTAAGATGCAAGGTTTCATCATCTTTGATGACTACGCACACCGTTACAACGAATTTGCTGTTCAAATGACAGAATGGTTGTCTCAAGGCAAGATGCACTATCGTGAGCACCTGGTTGAAGGTCTAGAAAATGCGCCACAAGCATTCATGGGCCTATTGGAAGGTCAGAACTTCGGTAAGCTTGTTATCAAAACGAACGAAGCTAAATAAATTCAATAAACTGAACCCGTTAACTAGGTAGAATCATGATTACTTTGCATCACCTGAATAAGTCGCGCTCAAAGCGCATCATCTGGCTATTGGAAGAGCTTGGGGTAGATTACCAAATCAAACCCTACCAACGAGACAGTGTCACTTTTCTTGCACCACCAGAACTCAAATCCATTCACCCATTGGGTAAATCTCCTGTCATTGAAGACGATGGCGTCGTGATCACTGAATCTGGAGCTATCACGGAATACCTAATCGACAAATACGGTCAGGGTAAGTTCGCACCTACACGCGGCACCGCAAACTACGTTGAGTATTCGCAATGGCTTCACTTCGCTGAGAGTTCAGGTATTTTGCCAATGCTGCTTAAGATCTTTGTGATGAAAGACGGCTGCGAAACTAACTTCCTAGGCGGTTATGCAGACGATGAAAACCAAAAGATCTTAACTTACGTGAATAATGCACTTGAAGGTAAAACCTACTTGGTTGCAGACACACTAACAGGTGCAGATTTTATGATGTCGTTCATCGTAGAAATCGTTGGTAACTTTGGTGCAACTGCGCTTTACCCTAACATCGCTAAATACGGTGAACTTTTAAAGAGCCACCCTGCTTACCAAAAAGCTGAGCAAGTAGAGCTAGAACACTCGAACTGATCGAGTTTCACTCAAACACGTGCTTGCTAGAGTAAACACAAGAAACTAAATGAAGCCAAAGCCGATTTATCTTCTGCTTTGGCTTCTCATTTGCCTTGATTTCGACAACAATACCGAACTCTAACTGAACAGCCATAGAGTTTGATCTTAATGCCAACAAACCTCGCTCAATACACACCTCTGCACCTAGCAAACACGAATGTCGATTTAGCGCTACCGACTCGTTTTACGTTTCCGTATTACTATACCCCGCACCCTGTGTGTGAATTCGCTATGCTGCAGCTTCAGCAATCACTTGTCGACTGTGGTGTGAATGAAACCTCGCAAGGTAATCTCTACGCTGTGCTTCTTGTTCAGAATCCAACCACACAAGGGTTAGGTTACCTTTCTGCGTTTTCAGGCTTGCAGTTAGATCCGGCTTTGGTCTCTCAGTTAAACAACATTCACTTTGTTCCACCAGCCTTCGATTCAAAACAGTTTCAATCTCAAAACAGTGCGAACCTTGCTCGACAATTGCAGCTCTCGGACGACATTGAAAAGCTGCAACAGTCGCACAATCTAGACACATTATTGGCCGAGCTTGAAGGGTTAAAAATCGAATCAGCAAAAGCTATCGAAGCCTTTCAGTTAGCAATGGCCGCAAACAAAGCTCAGCGTAACGAACTCAGAGAACAAGCCAATCAAGAAAAAGCATTAGGGAATCTAGAGTCAGCGGCGAATTTGCTCAAACAACTGGGCAATCAAAGTAGCCAAGAGAAACGTGACCTAAAAGCACTTCGTATTGAGTGGAAACAGAAGATCGCAGAGCGCCAATCACAAATTGATTTGATTGAAAGCGAACTGAAAAACCGTAAGCAAGATCACCAAGCAGTTTCACAACAGTTGGAAACTCAACGCCTCTCTCACTATCGCTTTATCAATCAAGCCAAGCAATCTAAGAATTTACTCGAGTTGCTCGATGGTAAAGACGCGCTTGAAGGCTCTGGTGACTGCTGCCTACCAAAGCTGCTTAACTTCGCCTTTGAACACGGGTTCAAGCCGTTAGCTTTGTCTGAATTTTGGTGGGGATTACCGCCTACAGACATCATTCGACAACACGCAAACCTCTACCCTGTTTGTCAGAGTAAAAGCTTTGAGATCCTCGAACACCAGTTAAGTGGCATAGAGCTAGAAGATAACCCGCTTATCGTGAACCCTGCGGTTGGTAAGTCTTTTAATATTGTTTATGAAGACGATGAAATCGTAGTCGTCAATAAGCCTGAAGAGTTCTTGTCGGTTCCCGGTAAGTTCATCGAAGATTCAGTTTATACCCGCATAAAAGCGCGTTACCCGGATGCGACTGGTCCTTTGATTATCCATAGGTTGGATATGTCGACGTCAGGTTTGTTGATCTTGGCGCTCACGGCGGAATCAAACAAGCATATTCAGAAGCAGTTCATTAATAGAACCGTAGAGAAACGCTACACCGCTTTGTTAGATGGCGAGATAACGGGCGAACCTGGCAATATCAGCCTTCCTTTGCGCGGCGACATCACGGACAGACCAAGACAACTGGTTTGTCACCAACACGGCCGAAATGCAGAGACCCATTGGCAAGTGGTTAGCACTCACAATGGCAAAACCAAGGTTCACTTGTACCCTAAAACAGGGCGAACCCACCAGCTGCGAGTGCACTGTGCTCATCCATTAGGGCTTGGTGTACCTATTCGTGGTGACGACTTATACGGATACAAACGCGAACGCTTACACCTACACGCTGGCTACTTAAAGTTGATTCACCCGACAACCGGTGAATGGATGGAGTTTGAAGTGCCTTCTGAGTTCTAAACTCTAACTTATCGAGCTAAGACTCTTATCTCACTCAATATTTGGTCTCATAAAACGCATCAGGTTTCTACAACGGCTTAAGGTATAGAACCCTGATATTTAATTTTAATGTGATTATCACAGTTCATTAGCGTACTTTAGTTACTGAGTTCAATACTGCAGACGCCTAGCCCATTACGTCCTTGCGCTGATCAACGCATTCATAAGAGCCCATTTCGAACTCACGACAGATCCATGGTCGGTTTTCGTAGATAGTACACATCAGTGTTTCTCTATCTACCGCAGAACACCAGCCGTCGTCTAAGCGCTTCATGGTTTCACCGCCCCATTCATCATAAGCGATGTGCTCTTCAGGTACGCCCGTATCTGTGATGATCATAACCTCTAAACGACAACAGCATGCCTGACAATTTGCACAGGTTACTTCGGGTTCGGTTACGTTCTTTATATCTATGGTCATAAGTGACTACACTGCTAAATTTTGCGTATAGTAATCGAAACCGCCCGCTACGGCTAATAAAGATAGTGCGGCGCGGCGTTTTCATTGATGTAGAAATAACAAAGGGCGCTGTGATTCACTCACAACACCCATAATATTTCGACTTTTCAGCGCGGCTTATCGCCACAGGCTCTATTTAGAACAGGCTCGCGAAGAACAGCTTAACGTAGTCTATTAAACGTTTGAACAAACCGCCCTGTTCAACCGCTTCAAGCGCGATCAAAGGCTGAGTTTGAACATCTTCGCCATCAACGGTGTAATGAACCACACCTAGAGTTTGACCTTCTGCAATTGGCGCTTTCAGTTCAGAGTTAAGCTCGATAGATGCAGTCAGCTTTTTACTGTCTGACTTAGGCAACGTAATGAACGTGTCTTCTGCCACACCTAATTTCAATGTGTCTTGCTCACCAAACCATACCTTCTCTTCAGCCACTTGATCGCCGCCTTTATGCGGGTTTAGTGTATCGAAGAAACGGAAACCGTAGCTCAACAGCTGTTTGCTGTCTGATTCACGGCTCTTAACGCTTGATGCGCCCATCACAACCGCGATAAGTCTCATCTCACCTTGTGTCGCTGAACTCGCCAAACTGTAGCCAGCACCAGAGGTGTAGCCCGTTTTCATGCCATCAACGGTTAAGCTTCTATCACGCAACAAGCCATTACGGTTATGTTGAGTGATGCCGTTGTAACTGAAAGAGCGTTCGCTGTATAAGCCATACACATCCGGTAAATCACGAATAATGGCACGACCGAGTAACGCGATATCGTAAGGAGTCGAATAGAGGTCGTCTGCATCCAAACCATGTGCATTGGCAAAATGGGTGTTTTCTAGCTTCAGAGAGGTAGCCCAAGAGTTCATCAGGTCAACGAATGCATCTTGTGAGCCTGCAACATGCTCTGCAATCGCAACGCTAGCATCATTACCAGATTGAATAATCAAGCCACGATAAAGATCCATCATTGCTACATCGGTGTTTACTTCGATGAACATTTTTGAAGAGTCTGGGAAGTTCTTCGCCCACGCGTTCTCACTGATTCGTACCTGATCATCAGCAGAGATGTTGCCTCGCTTCATCTCTTGACCTGCCACATAGCTGGTCATCAGTTTGGTCAAGCTTGCTGGGTTTAACTTCGTATGTGCGTTTTTTTCTACCAGCACATCACCAGAATTAAAATCAATTAACACATACCCTTTTGCGCCTAGGCTAGGTGGGCTTGGTACTATAGAAGGTGCTGCGATAGCTGCATTACTTACCATCGCGGCGTTACTTACAATGAATATACTTAATAGAGGGAGAGAGTATTTGGAAAACAGTTTCATTGAATCAAACCTAAGTTAACGTTTTGAGCAGTATAGACAAATACTAGCAAAAGAAGCGCGAGCTTTACGTTGCTTTACGTATTTGTACCATTCGTTACAAATAAAAAAGTATAATCTGCGATCTGACCATATTTTCCACAACTAATATTTACTCCACGAATGCATTCAACGCCTAATGCTATCGCTCAGGCATGCGTCTAAATAACATTTCAACAAAGCCAGTAATACGCTGTTTGCTCTCGCTTGGCTCTAAATCAGGTTGGATGCCAGACTGTGCTAATGCTTGCCATTGTACGACCTCTGAGTTAGGTACGAAAAACGCAATGTACAACGACCCTTTCTCCGCGACTTTACCTTCACCATCGTAAAATGGCACACCAGTAGATAGCTTAATCGCATCGAAGATAGACTCATCGTTCAGTTCCGATTCTTCCGCTAATCCAAAGCCTACAACAACATCACCGACACCATCCTGCTTTAACTGATAACCTTTACTTGAGAGCTGTTCTTGAATCGAATCACGCACTAAATCGGTTACCACGGTTTCATCGTATTTTTGAGAAAGGTAAACCTTTTCTGACTCAGGGTGCCAGGAGTACGTCATCACGCCGTGTTTCATGAAACCAAAGTCACCGCTAGTGACCACACCATAATTGTGTGTGGGTGGTATTTCTTGCGTAGAGCATGCGGTCAGCCCAATAGCCATCAAAGCCAATAGTGCTGCTTTTTTTATGCTTTTTGTTGCACAAATGGATCGTTTTATCATTCGAGGCTTCCTTACCTATATAAGAATAACTATCAATTCAACCTCCAACATAAATAGTAATTATGTTAATAGAAAGGTCATTAAACGTTTGCGTAATCGCTAACCTTCACCTCTGTCTGTTTTGGGGGTTTAATCACAAAAACAGAGTTGGTATAGTTCTCCCCGTTAAACAAAACCAGACCATTCGAGGCACGGAGCTTCCTCAATCATCTCATGAAGAGAAGAATTGGTACCGACAAAGTATCGGCAAATTTAAGAGGGTCAAACAATGGAATTCAATATGGTTGAAATTTTAGGTTACGCTGCGTCTATTATGGTCGCAATTTCATTAACAATGAAAGATATCGTTCGTCTGCGTGTCCTTAACTTTATTGGCTGTGCACTCTTCACAGCATACGGCATCATGATTGACGCATGGCCAGTTGCAGCCACCAACGGCTTTATCGCTTGTGTAAACATCTACTTCCTTGCAAAAATGCAAAAGGAAAAAAAAACGGAAGCGATGAAAGCAGCGAAAGCTTAAATTAACGATTAGCCTTTCAAATAATTCTGAAAAAGCCCAAATAGAGCGATCTATTTGGGCTTTTTTGTGTTTGTCGTTCTCAAGAGCTCGATTTGTGTGAACAAAACTTTTCAATTCAATGAGGCTTTCAACCGATCACATGTAAGCAACGTGATATTCGTTGTCTCGATACGCTTGAGTGTTGTTACGTCCACTCTCTTTTGCTTGATAAAGCGCTTTGTCGGCTTTATCGATAGCGGTTTCAATGTCAGTCAGTGCTTGAGCATGGCAACAACCAGCGCTGATTGTTACTGGCGACACTAAGCCTTGAAGTTGCTCAACACATAACCGTAACGCCTCTGATAATTCGAATAACTCATGTTCATCACAATCAAACGTCACCAAAATAAACTCTTCACCGCCATAGCGTGCAATCAAACGACGACGGTTAACAAATCTCTTCAGTGATTTTGCGACCTCACAGATAACCCTATCGCCTTGAGCATGACCATATTGATCGTTCACCCGCTTGAAATGGTCAATATCCAGCAAAATGACACCGACATTTGTTAGCGGATAAGGCGACCTTTGAGTAATTTTCAGTTTTAGCTGTTCGATAAAACTCCGTCGACTAGGAAGCCCAGTAAGGTAATCGAGGCTTGCCACATCCAAGATTCTAAGATGACGATGCCGCAGGTAAAGCACCAACACGACAATAATGCTCAACAAACTTACAACCAAAGCCATCAAGCTAATAAACAATAGGCTATGATTTCGATTAAGCTCTTGCTCTAAGATACCTGCAGAAATGACCCAATTAAGATAAGGGTAAAACTTATAGAAGATTTTTTTGTTGGTCGTGCCACTATCACTGGAAATCGAGTAACTGAATTGACCTTCTGGTTTGGTGGCGATTCGATCAATAAGCAGTTCAGACGAGTAGCCTATTAAGGATTTCAATGATTTGTGCTCATAATCTGGAGGAAGCACTAAGTTACCCTGCAGATCGACAATGTACACATATCCGCTATCACCAAACGCATACTTTCTAAGTTTATCTTTTAAACCTTCAAGGTCGACCAAATACATCAATTCTTCTTTATAGGTCGTCGCAACCAAAGTATTACCACTCGGTAGCCTCATCGAATAAGCGACTTTGGCTCTGCGGCTTATCTCATGAGGGTTAGCGTGAAAGTACTCGATCATGCCAGAGTCAATAGTGAGCTGTTTTTGGATATGAGTAAAATGCCCACGCTTCTGACCTTGCAAGAATGGATGGTAGAGATGGACGCCTTGGGGTGACATCAAATAGATATAACCCGATTGTCCAATATGCAATTCACGGGCAATTTGGCTTACCTGTTCAACTTCTTGTTCTGGCGTGGTATGCCATACATGAGACGCAACGGTATCCGTAATTCCTTTAAGATATGTCTTTATCGCCTCATTAACTGTGGTGTCGACAATATCGTAACTCGCGTTCACAATCGTACGAAAAAACAGTTGGTTAGATTCCAACAATGACCTTTCAGTTCGATTAAATTGAAAGGCAGAAAGAATCATCGACACGACGGCGAGCGCAATTGAAAAATTAAGAATGTATTTACGTCTGACTTTCAAGATTACCCCGTAGATTTATAATTTCAGGTAACGCTGTGACTTCTCTTATATACAGACTGTTTTATATCATGTTTTTTATTTTTTACTGAACGAGTGTCGATATTTTTAAGGGTTTCTATACGTAATCTGTGACTTATAACAAAAACGCCGAACTGGATTCAGTTCGGCTTTTTGATTTTACGTCTAGATTGATTACTTAATTGATACTAATTCCTGATAAATAGACTTAAAAGCATTTGTGTTTATTACCTATTACTACACTCTATTGTCTATAAATAGTTTGCTTAGCATTAAATTAAGAACAAACTTGAGTCCAGCTACCATCGCTACCCGGTTCAGAACTTGTCCACCAGTTTGCTTGGTAAACACTACCGTTGTGAACCACTTGGTCTCCTGTGTTTGCATGGCTTGGGTTACCTGCCCAATCTTTCTGAGGTAAGTCTGGGTAAACCGCTAAACCTGCCGTATCACATGTACCTGGATTGGTGCCACCATCGCCAGGGTTACCGCCACCTGAACTGATATCACCTAATGGTAGATCTGGCTGCTCGAAGCTAAACGCGTAATCAACGCCACCGACATTCACCGCGTAGTTAGCAGGGCCAGAAATTGGCAAGTAATACACCATGTCTAACTCATACACACCGCCAGCAGGAAGCTCTTCCCATGTAGGCAAAATAAACGCCACTCGGTGCATGGTTCCATCTAGTCCACCGATGTTATCCGCGCGAGTATGACCTGAAGCAATCACGGTCAAACCACCACCCGATTGATCTTTCGCGTTATCAGGTGCAGATACTGGGATATCGAATTGGAACTCAGTTCCACCCGGAAGAGCTTGCCCTGTGTTGTTCGTGAACGTGATCTTAGGGTTGATTGGGTAGTTTTGGTCACCGACTTTGAAGCCACCAACCGATACCGCGATATCTAGCGCTTCTGTTGGAATAGCACCCGTCGCTACTTTGTTTCCATATGGTGTTGCAGACTTAAACTTATCGTAGATAGCTTTCGTCATGGTGTTACCCATGTGGAACTCACCGTTACCGCTGTTACACGCTTGCTCAGTCGTATCGATAGAGCTTCGGTTGCCATTCGCATCGAGAACATAACAGTTATAATCCCCTGCTAGTTCCCAGAACATAATGCCGCCGATCTCTTTGTCGATAACGTAGTCCGCTTTCACGTCGATAGACTGTTTATCTTCTGTTGAAAGGAATACGCCCTTCTCTGCGTTCCACAACCAAGGGGCAACCGCCACACTGTCGTAGTTTCTCGTGTAAGTGCCCGTTAGAACATCTGAAGGATCATTCACAGGATCAAGCTTGTAAGCTTCAGCGTAAGAGCCCCAAATACCCTTCTCTAGGTTCTTCGCGTGCCACATAGGGTTAGAACCCGCGCCCATTTCGTTACCTTTTGGATCGGTATCGTGCCACATGTTGTCGATACCAATAGCGCCATGGCCACAGTTGTTTTTCTCGCCTTCACCCGTACCCGCTGAACATTCAGATTGGTTTGGCAGTGCTGCTCGGCCCCAAAGACCATTCTCACCACCCGTTACGCCTTGCCAACCACGAGTGTAGTAAGGCACACCGATGTTAATACGGCCTGCTGGCATAGAACCACGGAAGTAATGGTAAGCCCAATCCGTGTTCAGATAACCAATACCACCGTAAGCCGCCGTGTCGTATACGTTCCACTGCGCTAGCTCTGAATCTTTACCCGTATCAAACAAGGCTGCGTTATGACCTACGTGATCGTTCCACGCACCGTGAAGGTCGTAAGACATGATGTTTACGTAATCGAGGTACTTGGTTACATCGAATGTTTCCATACCGCGTAATAGGTAACCAGAAGAAGGCGCTGCGATCGTTAACATGTAGTGATTGCCATCTTGCGCAGACGCCGCATCGAGCTTCTCACGTAGCACTTTCATCAACACTTGGTACGACGCCCACAGGTATTGACGACGCGGCTCCATGAAGTCTTTGTCGTATGGGTTACCTGCGCCAGCCATAGAAGTTGGGTATTCGTAATCGATATCTAGACCATCGAACTGGTACTTACGCAGCATTTCGACCGCTGAAGTCGCGAATGTTTCGATACCTTGATGGTTGATAGAACCATCAGCATTGGTCGTCATGGTGTAGAAACCACCATCAGCCACGCGGCTGCCATCAGTCGCGAAGTGACCACCTGTTTCAGCCCAACCACCGATTGAGATTAACGTTTTCACGCCGTGTTTTTTCTTCGCTGTCGCTAATGCACCGAAGTGACCTTTGAAGCCTAATGCCGGATCAACTTCCACACCCGGCCACTCTTTACCAACCGCTGCGTTATTTGGATCGTTTACATCACCGACGTTTACTTTGCCATCTGAACCGATGCTCACGAAAGCGTAGTTAATGTGTGTGAGTTGTTCCCAAGGAATATCATTTACTAGGTAAGCAGCTTGTGGGTCATCCCCTGCACGCCAACTTGTGAAGTAACCAATGACACGACGGGGATGGTCTGCACCCATTTTCTCACGGCCTTCATCATCGTAAATTGTACAGTAAGGAACATCGACACCTTGAGTTTGATATAAGCCATCAGGGCGACATGTGCTCACTGTTGGAGCGCCGTTCACGGTCAAAGATGCCAACGCAGAATCTGCAGTCGCGCCTTGGTCGTCTGTTGCTTTCGCGTAAACCGCTAAAGAACCCGCTTGAGTTGTTGTGTAATCTAACGTGTAAGGGCTCGTTGCAGCAGTGCCCACAAGAGCACCCGCTACGTAGAAATCAACCTTATCAACCGTGCCATCGCTATCTGCTGCCGTTGCTGTCAGTGTGACTACACCACCAACATCAACAGATGTCACTGAAAGTGCAACTGAAACTGTCGGTGCTTCATTCCCTGGTTGTGCTGAATCAACAGAAACAGAAACCGCACTTGCAACACTTGCTGCGCCTTCATTATCCGTTGCAACAACAGAAACCTGATGATTACCCGACGTTGCAGCCCAAGTCGCTTCGAAAGGTGCCGCTGTGACTACCGCAACAGATGCGCCATCAACAAAGAACTCAACCGAAGCCACACTGCCATCAGAATCTAGTGCTGTTGCACTCAATACAACATTATCGCCTTCAGTAATCACGTCAGAAGCAGAGGGTGCCGTTAATGAAGCCGTTGGTACTTCATTTGGCGTACCGCCACCTCCGCCACCACTACACACATCAATCTTTTTCCATTGTGCATAGTCACCCTCAAATTGGCTCGGGTTGTTATTTTGATTCCAGTAATTCGCTGAGTACGCGCTGCCGTCATGTGAAACCTGATCACCACCGGTGTACACCGTGGCGGAATCCCACGCTTCTAACGTTGAACAATCCACAGCCGCGTAGCTGTTGAACGCCATTAAGCATGACGCGGTGAGAGTACTGAGTGTAAAAACCTTCTTGGCCACTCTTCCTTGGTTTAGGTGCATGTTAGCTGTCCCTTAAGTTATTGTTTCAAGATGCTTAATTTAAGTGTCATATTTCTCATTACTTAAATCTCTTCGCAAAACAACTGTAGGTAACAGTGCCAATTTAACACCTAAAATATTCGATATTTATAAAATGACTCGCATTAATTTGTTTATAGCATGCAATGAGTCGACACTTATTTTGCACGAACAACTAATATTAAATTTATTTCGGTACGCTAAAAAAATACGGTTACGGTAAACCTCTCAATTTCTTAGCAGGATTGCCTGCATAGATACCTTTCTCGGTGATGTCTTTTGTCACCACACTGCCCGCACCGATTACCACCCCTTCGCAAACACTGACAGACAACACTGTCGCATTAGAACCGATGGTAACGTTATTTGCGATAACAGTTCGCCCCCAACTGTCTGGGTTTGGATCTGGCTTGCCCTCTTTGAATAAGTCGTTGGCAAACATGACTCCGTGACCAACAAAGCAGTCACTTCCAATGGTCACATACTCACAGATAAAGGTGTGAGATTGAATCTTGCTTCTCGCACCTATCACGGTGTTCTTTTGAATCTCAACAAAGGGGCCAACGAACACATCATCTTTAAGCTCACAGCCATAAACGTTACTTGGCTCGATGATAGTGACATTCTCGCCACAGGTAATATCAGTAATCTGTGACTTTAATACTCTTGGACTTGCCATACTTCACTTCCTCTCGACATTAGCGTCACAATTCAACCTAAGAGATTGTGCCGTAAGCATTAAAGTGCAGCAAATAGATATGTTGAGAGTTGGCAATGGATCAGAAATTCTGCATAAATTAAAACAGTCCCACCAGCACAACTGACAACAGCACCCCACCGATAAAACTTGGGGCGTGGAATGGCTGAGCTTTAGATCTAACGTACTCTTTTTGAAGGTCTTCTTGGTAAGTTTTAACGGCGAGTTCTTTTATGTAGTTATTTTGCATAATAAGCTCCTTCTTAATCAGTAAGAGAAGCTTAAGACTTGAAGTTAGGTTGAGGTAAAGCAAAAAATCAGATTAATTGAACACTTTATTTTTGTTACTCGAGGATTACCCTGAACACATCGTTATTCACGCCGCCAACATCTACTAACTCTCCCGGTTTCATTAGAAGCGAGGTGTTAAGCTGTCGTGTTGAACGTGGCTCTTTTGTTTCTCGAATCACTAACATATCGACAAAATAGCCAGAGTCTTTCTTTGATATTGAGCCCGAAAACGTAACGCTTTCAACCCTATCGGCAAGGACTGAATTGAATGTTTTATCCTCTAAAACACCTGCGGCGATGGATGTATCACCATAAAATAGCGTGATGGTTGTTGGGTCGGGTACCAACTCTTGATTGGACGAACACCCTATTAGGGTAAGGCATAGCAGTAAAATGGCTCGAAATTGCATAAACTGGTTTTCTTTATTACGTTAAGCGTCTGTTTTTCATATTAAAACACTTCAACCTTATAAATACCATGTTTACGGGATAAGCTTAGGTGTGTCGCTTCGATGGACTTGAGTAATGAAGTGAACGGATCAGATCTCGGCCTGTTGAGTTTGCTCCCTATTTGGAAGCTAAACCGAGATCTGATCGATATTATCGAGAAGGGTTCAATTGATTTATGCAACAACGTCTTGTGGAGGTGTCCCTTCACAGTTAGAAACGACAGCATCAATTTGTACTAAAGCATTCATTGGGATTTCTGAAACCCCTACTACCGTTCTTGCAGGCAGCTCAGCATTAAAGAATGTGGTGTAGACTTCGTTTACCACATCAATATCTGAAATATCCTTAAGTTGAATATTAATTTTCACCGTATCGTCCATGCTATGGTCAACGCTTTCAATTATCGCCTTAATATTGTTTAAACATTGTTCCGCTTGTTCTTTTACCCCGCCAGCAACGATTTCATTTGTTTTCGGATCTAGAGGTAATTGGGCTGAAATATGATTGTAGTGAGAGAAAGCAACAGTATGCGAATAAGGCATGAATGGTGCAGAAACAGTATTATTGGTTTCAATAACCAGTAAGCGAGTGTCTTCTGGTAATTGCGGCAGTGTACCGTCGCCATGTGAAATGGATGTATCAATTTGAATTAAAGCACCCATTGGTAATTCAGCTGCGTTAACAACAGTACGAGCAGGAACGTAGCTTGGGAAGAATTTAGCACATACTTCATTTACCACTTCCGCATCTGCGATATTTTTTAGGTAGATAGTCGTTTTAACCACATCATTCATGACGTGTCCGATGCTTTCTAAAATAGCTTTAATGTTTGATAGACATTGCGCTGTTTGCGCTTTGATACCACCATCAACCAACTCACCTGTGGCTACATCTATAGGCAACTGAGCTGAAAGATTGTTGTAGTGAGAAAAGGCTGCAGTCTGCGTAGACACAGCACTTTGAGGTGCGTTATCCGTATTTCTTGAGACCTTAATTAGCGCGCAAGGAGCTTGTGGTTTAGTGCCTTCACCGTTAGAAATGAGAGCATCCATTTGAACCAGCGCATCGCTGCTTGGCAGTGCAGTGACACCCACGACAGTGCGTGTTGGAAGGCTGTTGTGGAAGAAGTTTTTGTAAACTTCATCAATAGCATCGATATCAGAAATATTCTTAACGAAAACATTAATCTTCACGACATCATCCATAACATGGTCGATGCTTTCAACAATCGCTTTAATATTATTCAAACATTGTGCTGCTTGATCTTTAATATCACCGATGACTATTTCACCCGTTTTAGGGTCAATCGGAAGTTGAGCAGAAAAGTTATTATAATGAGAAAAAGCGACCGTTTGTGTAGATACAGAATTAATTGGTGCGTTTTCAGTGTTTCTTGAAATTTTAATGATATCGCTACTCATCGGTATTATCCTTTAAATAAAATAGGTATACGTATTTATATTTAACAATCGTATTTGGAAGAATGATTAAAGTAGCGCCATGTTAAGTGAATTATTTTAGGGTAAACGTGATATCCATCAGACTCTCAGTTGACTATAAATCAGCAAGTTACAGAATAATTAGTCATCAAACGACTAATTATCCGTCGTACTAGGCTTTATCAACTGCTAAATTATCTTTAATTTTAAGTCTATTCAATAATCCTGAATACTCTCTCTGATAGTACGGTGAGTAATTCCAGAATTTTAGATAATATTTGATAGGTTGTTCACACAAAAACTTCGTTAATAGCTAAGTTAGTGATTTTCTCCCCTATACCTGTGCATAAACTCTTAGGCTATTTAATTAATTATTTTCGAGAGCTTATTTTATATAAGTACGTTAATAATATATTCGAGAATCAAATACCTACAATCTGACAATGCCTATGATTAGATACATTTACTCATATAATTCAACAAATATGAGCAATCGTCACCATAGCTTTTGGCATTATAGCTCTCAACACATAGTTTCGTTGAAAGAAGAACTAAACCGCTCTTGGAGTAGTATTGAAGTGGCGCTTAAATTCGCGGCTAAATTGAGATGGGCTGGAGTAACCGACTCGACGTGCAGCATCACTAATACGAAGGCCTTCTAGTTGAATCAGCTCTTTCGCTTTGTTGAGCCTAACCTTTTTCAAATATTGCAGTGGTGATTCAAAAGTGACATTACGGAATGCATAGTGGAAGGCAGACACGCTCATGTTGGCTTCGTCAGCCAGCGATTGAACAGTGATGGTTTGGTCGTATTCTTCATGCACTTTAGACAGCGCTTTAGCGACACGTGCGTAATGGCCATCATGATGAGCTAAATCAAACAGCACACGCCCTTCTGAACCGGTTAATGCGCGGTAGACAATCTCTGTCACCATCGCATCGCCCAATATGTTGGCCTCAATGTCGCAATGCAGCGTTTTCACCAACCGGGTAAAGCTCTCTAGCATTTGCTTTTCCATCGGCGTCGATTCTAAGCCACTCGAGTTCTGTTTATGCTTGTTGCAGTAGCTCTCTAGAAAGCCTTGGTCTTCGAGCTTTTTGACTAAGCTATGCAAACGTTGAGAATCAATGCTTATCGACAAACCAAGCAATGGTTCGCCATTAACAGGCAAGGCTTCGCACTCTAACGGCATTGGCACACCCACCACAAGATAATCACCTGCAGCGTAAGTCACTGGCCTTTCACCAATGTAGATGTTCTTTTTGCCCTGTCCGAGCATGATAATGCCAGACTGGTAAGTAAATGGCTGACGCTGATTCCCGCCACTGCTTCGATACAACCACACACCGCTAATTTCAGTTTCTCTGATCCCTTCAAGGTCATCCCAACCTTTGTGTTCAACATAAGACTGTAATAACTGAGCGAGTGTTTTCATAAGTGGCGACTTTCCATTCTAAGTGCTAAGAGTAAGTAAGCTAAAGCAGAGGAAGAATATCAAGTTTGTAGAAATAGGCAATTTATTTGGAGGAACAGCTCTTCATTGACCTAGATTACTGTACTAATATGCAAATATAGAAATTGAGCAATAAACCAAAATAACAAATTTCGCTTTACACAAGGAATCTCTGATGCAATTTACTTACGTTAACCCTACTGTTATCCATTTCGGCCAAGGCCAAATCAACGCTATCAGCCAAGCGGTTGATACTTCGAAGAAAGTACTGGTCATCTATGGTGGCGGTTCAATCAAGAGCAACGGTGTTTACGACCAAGTTGTAGAATCTTTGAAAGATCACTCTTGGATCGAGTTCTCTGGCGTTGAAGCAAACCCTACCAAAGAGACGCTAGACAAAGCAGTCGCTCTTGTTAAAGAAGAAAACGTAGAATTCATTATCGCTGTTGGCGGTGGTTCAGTAATCGACGGCTCTAAGTACGTTGCTGCAGCGGCTAAATATGACGGCGACGGTTGGGACATCCTAACGGGCAAACACCAAGTAACTGAAGCGACGCCAATCGGTGCGGTACTGACACTTCCTGCGACAGGTTCTGAATCTAACATGGGTGCGGTAATCACGCGTAAAGCGACTCAAGAGAAACTGGCATTCATGAACCCTGCAGTACAGCCTAAGTTTGCGGTTATGGACCCAGATGTAATGAAGTCTTTACCTGAGCGCCAGCTGATCAACGGATTAGTTGATGCGTGGGTTCACGTATGTGAGCAATACATCACGATGCCAACAGACGCAATGGTTCAAGACGGTTACGCAGAAACACTGCTTAAGAACCTACTTGTACTGGGTAAGCAATACGACGAGCGTGACAACGACGCATGGCGTGCAAACCTAATGTGGACAGCAAACCAAGCGCTTAACGGCCTAATTGGTACGGGTGTTCCTCAAGATTGGGCAACTCACATGATTGGCCACGAATTCACAGCACTATGGCACGTAGACCACGCACGTTCGCTTGCGATTGTCCAACCTTCACTACTTCGTAACCAAATCGAAGCAAAACGTGGCAAGCTAGAGCAAATGGGTCGTAACGTATTTGGCCTAGAAGCGGGTGCTGATTTAGCAGAACGCACAATCGCTGCAATCGAAGCGTTCTACCACAGCCTAGACGTAGCAACCATGTTTGACGGCTACGAAACAAACAAAACAACGGCGATTGACAATGTTGTCGCTCAACTTGAATCACACGGCTACCTACAACTTGGTGAGAATCAAGCAATCACGCCAGAGAAAACACGTGAGATTCTAGAGTCTGCGATTCACTAAGAATCGGGAAAATAGAGAGAAAGTAAAGATAGTGGTCATACAACGATGAATTTTCACATCTGACTGAACCCATTACTTTTTTCTTTCGTACAACAGAAGCAGCGTTCATTTTGAGCGCTGCTTTTATTTTTTAAATATAGCATTGTATACCATAACAAATATTAAAATAAGAATCAGCAATGGCAACCAAGTATTTATAATCAGAAGTAACACTTTGTCAGTATCACGTGTTAAACCTGTTGTTTGAACAAAGCCTTCCAGCTTGGAGAGTGATAGGTAGTCGACCCAAATACTTATAAGGCCAAGACTTTGAATACATGATATCACAAATAATATAGTATTCTGCCTGCGATTCATTTTTTCCATTTTTCTTTGGTAGGATCTTTCAATAAACTCTTTAAATGAAGATACATAACAATTAACTTCATCTAAAGATTCCTTTATCGTCCATGCTGTTTCAATTTCAGAAAACACCAATTTACTATCTGATTCAAAATACATTTTCATATCTTGGTTATGTATTCTAACCAGTTCAAACTTGTTTATATATTCATCTATAATTTGAGCTGAATTTCCATTTGATAACTCGCCAAGTAGGACCTTCCTATTAAGGAGATCCATAACTGTCGTAAATTGATGGACAGAACTCCACATAAACTGAGCATGATATAAAATCGGAAAGTATCTATAATAATTGTCAAAGTTACTTGATATAATAGTATGAAAACGGCCATGAAAAATAAACTCTATTTCACTATTCTTCAAAAGGTATATTTGGTTGTTTTCCACCCTTTCAGCCATTTGATTGGAGTTTGAAATTTTATTTCTATAATTTTTCTTATTTTCTTCCGATATACCGTTTACTAGTAATGATATATTCCCTGTGTTGTCATATATACTAGGAAGAGCAGTACCTGTCGATTGAAAACCGAAGATATAATTAATTCTATGTAAGCACCTATCTCGTATCTGACTAGCCCAACTACCAATTAAGCTATTCTCATCCTCTTTTACTAGTAACTTTCTCACAACATTATAGAAATTATGCCTATATTCATGGTCATAACCAGTATCGTTAAACAGTTTTTCGATTATTTCCTCATCTATATTAAATGAAAACTCATAAACTATAGTTAAGCTCGAAACACGCTCATCAAATATCAGATCAAAACCTACTGAATTCAAATCTAGATATTCGAATAGAGCGATTTCCCCATATACTTTATATATCTCAGATTGCAAGTCATCAACGAGAAATTTAGAGTTAACCTCTCTCTCAGAAAGTAGAGACTTAAAGTGATTACAACGGTAGTGGGTTTTATCAAATGCCATTATCCAAGGGGTAGAAACTTTCCCATAATAACTTTCATTTATTTTCTTATTAGATATGACTTTGAATGCTTCTAATGGTATCTCTATTGGCTGAACGCACATCACAGTGAAGTTAACCATATTATAGATAATCTCCCTTAATTCCATTAACATATATTTCAGGAAGACATTCCATCCTATAATCTAAAAAAAGCTCTTCTCCGTCATTTATATCTCTAACAGCGACAATAGATAAAGAATTATTTTCTATTTCTAAATTTGGAACGCGATGATGATTTATATATGAGTATTTCGTTCTTAATGGCCTTACAAGAACTACACTTTCTTCAAGGTAATTACACTCCATAAAGAAATAATCATAATAATCTTTAATATCCTCCTTAATATTATACTTAATTTTTTCCCAGCTATCTAAATTAATTCTTTGACCATCAAGAGTCCCTAGAGAGTTTCCCTTACTAATATTTCCTTTAGCGAACAGGCCAAATCCGTGAGTACTCGATCGAGAAATGAAGGTCGGATTTAGATTATCCACTGTGTTATTTACGACAAAATCGATATCATTAGTTACGCTGTTCATAGCTCAATCCTGCTAAATTTAACTTTATCTACATGATATCATGTAGATTATTAATTAATTTAACGGCAGCTCTAAAGCGTGAAGCAGAGCAGAAAGTCGAAGCAGCTTCACATTACTTGGTTTAGAAAGTATCTTGCGTGAACACCAGGGCGGGATCGCACTTTGTTAACAAATATGATCTAATAGTGCTAAATCCACAATCACACAGCCATTTTGAACTTAATCGAACACTTATCAGTCGTCCAAGACACTCGGTCAGACATTAATCAGAAGCATGATCTTATCGATGTCATGTTCCTTGTAATTAGCGCCATCGCATCTGGATGTGAAGGATGGCAAGATATTGAATTGTTTGGGAAAGACAAACTAGATTGGCTGAGAAAATACAGAACATTTGAACATGGTATTCCACGTCGGCATACAATAGCCCGTATTTTACGTTCAGTTGTCGCAGAATCTTTGCTAGAGGCATTAGCCCTGTGGATTAACGAGCAACGCACTAGTCAACACAAGCCGATAATCGCATTCGATGGAAAAGTGCTGCGTGGCTCATACCGAAATGACAAAAAAACAGCGTTACAATTGGTTACCGCCTACGACACTGAACGTGGCCTCGTTTTGAGTCAAAAGCCGACTGAGAGCAAAAATGGCGAGATCAACGTTGTACGCCAAATGCTTGATGTTATTAACGTAAAAGGCAGTGTCATCACCATTGATGCCCTGCATTGTCAGCGCGATACGCTCGAGAAAATTGCAGAGAAAAAGGCTCACGTTGTTGTTCAAGTGAAGAACAACCAGCCCAAATTGAGAGTGGCTATTGTGGAGCAATTTCAAGCTGTCTTTGAAGCAGGTAAAGAGAAAATAGTTACCGAAATCAAAGAGAAGCACCATGGCCGCAGTGAAGAAAGATATGTATTTCAGTTAAAGGCTAAGTTACCTAAAGAGCTTGCGGAGAAATGGCCGACAGTACGAAGCATCATTGCGGTGGAGCGGCATCGAGTGATCAACGGAAAAGGAAGTGTAGACACCTCATATTACATAAGCTCTATGTCGCCGAATCACAAAATGCTAGGCCACTACATTCGTCAGCATTGGCGTATTGAAAACAGCCAGCATTACGTATTAGATGTTGTTTTTAAAGAGGATTACTCACGGATCACGCTAGATGGTGCTGTAGAAAATATAGCGTTGTTTAGACGCTTTGTGATGAACATGCTGAAGCAATGCGAATGTGGTGCACCAAGCCAAAAAGTGAAGTTGAAGAAGGCTGCTTGGAACGATGATTATCGGGCACGAGTCTTCTTTGGGTTATAAATTGAACAAAGTGTGCTCGCGCCCTGGCGTGAACACAACGGCGAGATTAACGCTGTTCAAGATTTCCTGTTCGGCCCAGCTAACCTTTGGGAAAACTTGGCGTCTGGTGTTATCTGTATTGGCTTGCTCTCTTCTGCTTATATTGCTGAAGTGATTAGAGCTGGTTTAGAAGGTATTCCAAAAGGCCAATGGGAAGCGGCCGATTCATTGGGTTTGTCTGCCCTATCAAAATATCGATTTGTGGTTGGCCCGCAAGTATTAACGGCCATCACACCGCCTTTAGCAGGTCAGGCAATTTCTCTAGTAAAAGATACCTCGATTGTATCCCTGATTTCGATTCAAGAGATGACATTTGTTGGCACTGAAATGGCGAACTCTTCCGGTTTGATCTTCGAGATCTGGCTGATTGTTGGTGCGGTTTACTTCGCGTTATGTTTCACCCTTTCACGTATTTTCAAAGTCATTGAACAACGCTCGAGTGTTTACCTTAACCGCTAGTGTCATTGTTTATTTAGACGTGTATTCAAGCGTCTGTTAGATGTCAACATAGCCACCTAAGTCATAATATTCATCCACTTACCCTGATTGGTTTAACTCATTGACCAATCAGGATTAATTGCTTGAAAACTCTCTACTGAAACACAGCAAACCCATCATTTAGTCACTATACTTGAAGTATCAAATTCCATTGGATCTTCTCAAGGACTTCACTCAGCATGGACAATCATAAAGAAAGAGCTTTTTACGCCGTTGTTGGCGCATTGGTTGGAGACGCCGCTTCCATGGGGCTGCATTGGTTGTATGACCAAGAGAGGATCTTGCACGTGGCGGGTTTTGAACCAGAATTTCGCTCACCGAATCAGTTCGATTATCAAGACAAGGGCTACTTTGCTCACCAAGGAAAAACCGCAGGTGAACAATCACAGTATGGTGCTCAGCTATTGGCGATGGTCGACAGTTTAGTCGACAACCAACAGTACGATGAAGCGAGCTACATCAAGCACTTCCGATTCTGGTTTGATTTTGGTGGTAGTTGGCGAGGCTATATTGATAAAGCGACTCGTATGAGCTTGTTGAACATCCATCAATTAGAATTGGCAAATGCCCCGATTACTGCCTGTGGCGCGGATGATACACAGCTCCCCGCAGTCTCAAAGATCATTCCATTAGTGGCGTGTATTTACACCTCTCACACCTTACCTGCAATGGTAGAGAGTGCGGTACGAGTCACTAATAATAATGATAAAGCGGTAGAGTGGGCACAAGCCATCACCCTACTGATTCAAGCCGCGATACAAGGCAATTCACCATTACAATCAGTAGAGATGGTACGACAAACCTGCAGCAAGTTTATACACGATCAAATCGATGAAGCCCTCTCAGCGCCTGAGCTTTCAATAACAGATGCCGCGAAAAAGTTCGGGTTGCATTGCGAATTGAGTGCCGCGTTCCCGCTGCTGATTCGCATCATTGCTGGCGCTCAGAGCTTTAAACAAGGCATTCGCGACAACATCTTATGTGGTGGTGACAGCTGCGGTCGTGCGATTGTAATTGGCGCGGTATTAGCGGCGTGTTTCTACGAAGGAGATGGCGAAATTCCAACCGAATGGCTAAAACAAGTCGAACTCAATGGTGGCGTGCTGTCTTTGCCTATTGAGTGATTTCCACAACAACGAACTAGAGCCTGACATAAGACAAGCACACTTCTAGGTCGGATGTCGTTCCTATAAAGTTGGAACACACTGCGATAACTCATTCTTCAGCCAAACAACAAACGGGCTTTCTGGCTCTTCATGGTTGCTATCTTGCGTGAGCAATATGTACTGGTGACCAGAAGGTACGAAGCCAAACGGCGCGATCAAGTTACCTCTTTCAAGATCGTCGGCGACAAGTGGATAAGACCCAAGCGCTATGCCTAACCCATCGACAGCCGCCTGAAAGCAAAAGTAGAAGTGTGCAAATGTTTGGTTCGCTCGAGCTTTTGACCACTCTCCACCATTAACTTTATCTATAGTGATAGCACCCCAATGACTCCAAGCACCTGGCCGTGTACTGCTGTGCAGTAATTTCACATCATCTAAGTTATCTTTTACCTGCTGCCAATAACCCGGGGAACACACAGGGCCTACCCACTCTTCAACTAGTGGTATCTGTTCGTAACGCTCGGTTAATTTAAAGTCATCTCGGCGAATCGCCATATCGAGCCCTGTCGCATTCAAGTTCACAGGCCCACCAGCAGTCGACAATCGAACATCAATTCCGGATTCGTTATAGAAATCACCGAGTCGAGGCATTAACCAACGCATGGTCAATGTGGGTTCGCATGAAACTTCCAACGCTTGATGATTCAGCTGATTAAGCTTATGGACTCCAGTCTCCAAGGCTTGGAACGCTTGCTCTGTGTAACCTTTGAGTAATTCCCCTTCTTTGGTGAGACACACATTCCTGCCCTGTTTGTAGAACAAAACTTGGGATAAGTGATTTTCCAATACCTTGATCTGCTTACTCACCGCGCCATGTGTGATATTGAGTTTATCCGCCGCTTCACTGTAACTACTCGAATGCGCTGCTACGTGGAAAATATGAAATGCTTTCAAATGTCTCATGTGTGATTTTTTCTCACAGATAGGTGGAATTCATTTCGATTATAGGCAGCAATAAAAAACCATACAATGCTGGCTCATCAAATATAAAGAGTTGGAGTCATTATGGAGTGGTTAATCCTAGCAGTATTGGGACTATTGATTGTTATCAGCCCAGGCGCTGATTTCGTTTTAGTTTTGAAAAACAGTGTCAACCAAGGAAGACAAGCAGGGATTTGGACTGCAATCGGTGTGAGTTTAGCGATTTGTGCTCACATCAGTTATTCAATGCTTGGGATCAGTTACTTAATCTCACAGAATGAGCAGCTGTTTGACATGATTAGATACGCAGGTGCAACCTACCTTATTTATCTAGGGCTAAAAGGTATCCTGAGCGCAAACAACAAACTTGCACCTATCGAAGATACGAAGCAAAGCACCAGTGTTTGGCGCTATTTAGCCCAGGGCTTTTTGTGTAACGTGCTCAACCCAAAAACCATGTTGTTCTTCTTGAGCATCTTCACTCAAGTCATCTCACCTGATGCAGAGAACCAGCATGTCGCACTCGGCTATGGACTTTATATGATTTTTCTTCACGGATTATGGTTTGGAGTTGTCGCCATGCTTTTCACTTCGAAGACGTTACAAAAGCACTTATTGAGAGCCAAGAAAAGACTCAATCAAGCGTGTGGGGTTGGCTTAGTGACGTTCGGAGCACTGTTGGCGATTAAATCGTAAACAAGCGAGTCAGAAATAGAAAGCGATTCAAACGACTGAATCGCATCTAACTGGGTCTTGGTAAAACTCTAAACAAGATTCATCGGTCTAATATCGGCACTATCAGGGAAGATAGCGTTGAGTTGTTTCACTTCTATCGATAAATGTCGGTTGAGCACACCCTTGATAACCGAACGCATATCAATCGTTGGATTAAGATCTCGGCCTTCATATAGTTGGCTTTGGCTCAAGCCCGGCCAATTGGCAATAACCTTACCACCCGCTCCTTTCAACGATGGCATCGTGCCACCTGCAACAAACATGACGTTGCCGGTGCCATGGTCGGTTCCTTTAGTGCCATTTTCTTTTGCTGTTCGACCAAATTCACTGGCTGCAATGATCACTGTCTTCTGCCAACGATCACCAAGTGAAGCCTTGAGAGCCGCTAACCCAACATCCAAAGTTTTAAGCTGATTACTCAACCGTCCATTTACGTTACCTTGATTGGCGTGAGTGTCCCATCCACCGAGTTCTAACGCTGCGATGTTTGGTCCGTTATCAGCCGACAATATGTCGCCTGTTTTACCCATCAATGATTTAAACTGTTTGCCGACACCTTGGTCGCCTACCAGTTGATCTATCTTCATGACACTTTCAAAGTTTGAAGACAGCATTTGGTCACTTTGAAACAACTCTTCCAGCAGTTCCGTTTGTTTATCACGTGTTTTTAAGCGGTTTGGGTACCAACTTGCCACGGTCGATTCGCCCTGCATGATGAGTGGTAAGCCCGAATCAATCGCTATTCCATCGTATTTTTCTGAGCTCAACGTGAGTAAACGGTTAATCCACCCTACGGTGTTAAACGGGTCGGAAGTGCCATTCTCCAATATCTTCTGTCCATCAAAATGTGAGCGCTCGCGATAAGCGGTTGAACAAGCGTGTACAAAGCTGAGTTCGTTACTCTCATACCATTGATGGCATTGCTTTAGGGACGGATGGAGCCCAAAGAAATCATCCAACTTCACTAGCTGTTCAGGTTTTAATCCGATGTTGGGTCTCAAATTAGAGTAATCCGGATCGGCATGCGGCACTACAACATTTAAACCATCCATCGCGCCACGCAGTGATACCCAAATGAAGATATTGTCTGAACCTGTTTTGGCAAAGCTTGGAAATGGCAGCATCGCACTGACGCCAACAGCCGCCGCAATACCCATGAACTGGCGGCGGTTAATACTATGTGGCGCTTTATTCTGAGAACAATCTGACTTTTTCATACCCACTCCTAACGATATTGAAACTGCGGACTTAGCCACAACAGGGAAAGTTGCATTGCAGCGCTGTCGGCTTTGTTCAATACAATTTGGGTGTGTTCATCAATAGCATCGCCATATAAACCCGCGATCACTTTATCCACTACCGCTTTCGGCTTAACTCCTGACGCTTTAGCCGATTTTATTGCAGCAGACGCAAGCCTATTCGCAACTTGCATACGTTGAGTCAACGCCGAAGGGCTATTGTAGTCTCTGTCTTGATCCGACCAGCCTGCAGGTGAACCCGGTTTAAAAGGAGGCTGCCCTAAATTGTTGAGTGCATTGAATGCCTGTTTCTCGTTTAAAGAAATATCGGCACTACGAAGAACGGCAAACAGCCACTCCTTCGGCGGTCTAAAACGATTAGGGTTAGGTTTACTCGCCTCAGCGCTGTTCAATAACAAGCGATAGATAGGCAGTAAATCTCCCTCGCCTTTCAGATATTCAGCAACCATTTGCTCTGAGAGTTCTTTAGATATGTCGCCAATGAAATGCTGGCAAAGCTTATCAACCAAGTGCGCAGCAGTGTCTTTGTGGGTCGCTAAGGTTTTTAAACACGACTCTCCTTGCGAGACCCCGGATTGAGAATAGGACTTTCCAAGCAGTGTGATACTTCCTGGCTCATGCAGATTATTAGCGAATCGAAAACCAGCATCAGGAGATTTGAATTTAATGCCCCAGCCTGAAATGCCTTTTGCTAAAGCAATAACATCTTGCTGAGTATAAGAACCGTCAACGCCAAGAGTGTGGAGTTCTAAGATCTCACGAGCGAGGTTCTCATTGAGCCCCTTATTACGGCGCTTTCCGACTTTTGAATTGGGACCAATCGAGAGTTGATTATCGAGATACAGAAGCATCGCAGGATGTTTAGAAGAAGCCATCAGCATCTCGCCAAAGTTACCATTCCAATGCTGGCGAACCACATCGTTTTCAATGCTGGCGGCCAAGGGCATCAGTTTTCGATTATCGACCGAGATGGCGAAGTGATTGCTCCAAAACTGAATGATGCGCTCTTGAAAACCATAAGGAGTTTCAACACTTTGTAGGTGGCGAGCTTGAGCTTGTTGTCGATACTGCGTTCGAAGAAAAGACTGCGCTTCTTTCTTGGTGGCTTGCATCTGTTGTTCGTCACCCTTGGCCTTCATTCGTTGTACACGATTCTCTCCTACTTTAATCAGAGTAGATTCAGTACTCGGTAAGTCTTGTATAGCTTGGTGAACGAATGGCTTTTTATCCAACTGTTCTACAGGAGAATAATAGGTTGTTTGACCTAGTTTTGGCCCAAAGCCAAACCTTTGTTCACCCACGATTTTTGAAGTCGGGTAATAATTCATTGCACACTCCCTTACGCTCGATCTTTTCTAAGTGTAATCGCTTAGTCATCAAGCATAGGGAGCTTTACAAGGTTTTACGTTAGATAAGTGTCAGGTGCCTATCAAGTTACCGACACGGTGTGATCATTTTGAATGAGTGTCTATTCACGCCACATATAGACAAACTGATCGTTTTGCGAGGTGATTTCGAAGCCAAACCTTAAATACAACTCCCCAACTCGATTACCTTGTAAATAACACAACTCCACAGGCTTATTGAGTTTGGCTGCTTGAGCTAAGCAATCCGTTAAAACTTGGCTGCCAATACCTTTGCCATGATATTCAGGCAGTAGAAAGAATCGGCAAAAATAGAAGTGCTCGCCTTTGTCTTGCAACAACACACTACCAATCGCTTTATCTTGATATTCAATGATTTCAGGGCGTTCTTCAGCCCATTCTTCGGCGTGTATATCTCGTTGAATTTGCTCATCCCAGCCAAATACGGCTTTGATCGGTTCAAACTCAGCGGCCTTCTTAAGCTCGAACAGAAATTCATAATCTGATGACTGAGCCGGTCTTGTTGAATGCGAAAGAGCAGCTTTAACCATGTCCATATGATGTTGATTCCTGTTACTTTTCTACCGGGTTTAGTTATCAAGCTTAAGATAAGTGCATGGTGTATTCTTGATGTCCTGTGTGCTCATCAGTTTGTTCGCTCACAATAGAGAAACCTTGAGACAAGTAGAACTCAATGGTCGCTTGGTTCTCTTTATACACATTCAAAGACAGATTCGGGCATTCAAGCTTCGCGTGTTGGATAAGTTGCTTACCAACACCACAGCCTTGATGCTGTGGGCTCACAAATATCGCCGCTAAGATACCTTCATAAAGCGAATAAAAGCCACAAACCTCACCGTCTACTTGATACACGTAAGTTATTGATGCAGGAATGTATATGTCGCGCATATTACCTACTTGAGACTCCCAGAACTCAGGAGCCACAAAGTCATGCGCCTTGATCGAGGCGGTTAACCAAATATCTAAAACGACCTCAATATCAGCTGGGTTGTACTCTCTAATCATCTTAATTCTCTAAAATTATTGCGTTTTAATATGCGAATCAGTATGTCGAGAAGCGACTTAAACTTATTGAAGATTTACGACAATTATTTGAAACAATGGTTACTGCTTCTTAACGTACTTCGCCGTAACCAGCATTTCACCGCCACCATCCAGCTTGCAATCTAGTTGGTGATCTTTGCCTTCATTGATGCGTCGAATCACAGCTTTAGTGCCGATTTTCAGTACGCTAGAACTGCCTTTAATTTTTAGATCTTTAATGAAGGTAACTTTATCGCCACTTTCCAATACAACGCCATTTACGTCCTTAACACGCGCGGCTTCTCTTTCTAAACGCTCTTCTTCTGGATTCCACTCATAGGCACACTCAGGGCAGATTAGGTTGTTTTGGTCTGGGTAGACATATTCAGATTGGCATTGCGGACAAGGAGGTAAGGACATACGTTAATACTTCATTTAAATAGAATTTGTTCCATTTTAATGGCTCTTGTCAGGCTTAGCGAGCATAAATCTAACAAGTTTTACGGAGAGCTAATTGTCTTAAAAAAGAGCAGTACCTAAAACGAACAAACACAGCCGCTAAGCTGTGTTTGTTTAAAGGTTTGAAAAGCGGAACGGCTTAACGTTCGACTTTTGGTGAGTAAATCGAGTAAGCGGTGATTTGCCCTGCCACGATTGCAGAGAACATGAATAACGCCGACAAACCAATACTCGGGATAGGCAGAATCGATTGTTCAAACACCGATTGGCTGGCACTCACTAATACTCGGCTACCCGGAACCAAGATGATGATCCCTTGCACGATATAAATAGAGCCCGTGAGCTCCATCTTTTTAGCAATCCAAGTTCCGTACAAAGTAATAAGAACCGTCGTAACCCAAGTACCGACAACCCAACCACTATCAAAACCTAGATAGAACGGGCCCCACATACCGAGAACCGCTACTGGTAAACCAAGTAAGATATCTTTAGGTCGCGCATTGAACATTACACCGATAGACACAGAGATCAGCACCAAGCCAGATATGTGCATCCACATTGGTACCGCATTGGTATAGTCGATGGAAACCGCTTGTCCCCATATCGCTTCACCGATGTTGAGCCCCATGATAATCCCGACAAACAGCTTAATCAGGGTTAAGGCGCTCTGCCCTAACAAGCTGGTACCAGAGACTAGATCATTAAACGCCAAACATTCTAATGCGTTGGCTATGGATAACCCGGGGACAAACAGGACAATCGAGGCGATACACAACGCCCACACCGGAATCGGCAACCCTGTACTCGCCAGAAATGCCACGAAGATACCCGTTAACAGTGCCGAGATGAACTCAACCGCGATTGCGCGACGTGAATGAAGAACTTGCTGACATACCCAAACCATCAAACCCAATAAGGCAGAAAAGCCCACAGCTTCCAACGTGCTGCCCACCAGCATCAAATACGCAGGCGGAATACCCATATTGGCAAGTGCCGTCACGAATTTAGAGTAACCGACAGGCTCTGGTACAGGCTCACTACTCGGTTGGTTAATACGAATGATCGTATTGGCCAACAAACTCAGGTTAATTGACGCAGGCTTTAGACGCTTAAGAATAACGGCGTTGTTATCGTCTGGAAATTGATAGTTAATCGCAGTTGGCGTTGCTTGGATCATCACATCCACACCATGCTTTTTTGCATAGAATTGAGTGTATTTCTCTAGCTTGTAAGGAGCACAGCCACTGCGGTGAAGAGTGTCACCAATTTCAACAATTTTGTTAATTCGGAACTGAGAAGGCATGGGAATTTTAGGGGAGACAAAATGTGCGGCAAATGTACCAAACGATAGACGGGATGACGAGGCTTTTGCGTGAATTATCAACTGAACTCGTTACTTTTTTCTGCAAAGGCTTATAAGTGCCTATAACTCTACTAATTTGGGATTAGTTTACTGAATGTTTTGACAGGCTGATAAGTTAAATTTATGCATTCAGATTGTTATTAGTGGACGCCAAAACACGAATAAAAATCAGTTTATGTTAACACTCCAAATTCCTTAATTTTCAGGAGATTTATGACAACCAAGCACCACTGAAACAGGTTTATAAATTAAGGCGGATTTATCGCAAAAAGCAACATGACATTTACTATTATTTCTCGCCCTCCTTTTTTAGAGATTTTAGTCACATTTTATTCACTCTGAAAACGCCGAACATGATGGAAAAACTAGCGGAGTGGTGGTTATGCGAGCACTTAGAATAAAAATGAAAGAAAAAGGTTTCGTTTTCAGTTAGATGTGGCATTATCAAACTCGTTAAGACGATGTGCGTGCATCGTATAATGGCTATTACCTCAGCCTTCCAAGCTGATGATGCGGGTTCGATTCCCGCTGCACGCTCCAGTCTTCTTGATACCTCAGTCTTACTCTTAAGACAGTGTGCGTGCATCGTATAATGGCTATTACCTCAGCCTTCCAAGCTGATGATGCGGGTTCGATTCCCGCTGCACGCTCCAACTTCTCCTTATGCTCCATGACGTGCTTTATTCCAGCGACACGCTATTCAAAAACTTTCTCCGTTAGTTAAATCCATAGTCATTAAATCTATACTGACTAAACTTATTTTATTTAAGCTTAGATTGACGAATCAACGCTAAGTGACCAACCAAAGCTATTAGCTCCTTAATTCGCTTCGTATTTCTGACACCTATCCAAATCACACATTGCAGTTCAGCTTTTAATGATTTTCAAAATTGTTCCAATTTAATAATCTTGGTCAATATCTGCAAAAATCATTGTGTTAATGTGCGCGCATTAGCAACAACCCATAAATAATAAAAAATGTTTAAAAGCAATGAGTTAACAATTAGCATCGAAGCAATTAATGTCGCGCTAGCAAAAGTTGAAAATGCCAATAAAATTCAGCTAGATACATTGAAAGGTTATGTGAACAGCGAGCCTGAACAGGCTGTACTGGCTTTTCGATCGCTGAATGAAGCAGAGTCAATCGATGACAAGTTTAAAAAGATCATGGCAGAGCTACCGCATCTGAGCGGCGAAGCACACCATCTGCTTGAAACTTCTATCTTGCTACAGTGACTATAAATAAAGATAAGCCTCAGCGAATCCCTCACAGCAAAGCGCTTTAGGTATAAGTTAAGACTTATCTTTAATTTTCTAGCCCTCATTGAATTTCTAATTCAACAAAGCGCTATTGATTAACGTCTAAAGCGTTAACGACTTCACCATACCCGCTTCAGCGTGACCAGGGATATTGCACGCTAACTCTACGTTATTATCACCATGGAAATGCCACAGCAATTGCTTCGCTTTACCCGGCTTAACTGTAACTGTGCTGCCCGAGTCATGAGCGTGATTACCCATGTTTTTCATCATTTCACGGTGCTCTAGCTGCTCTGAAGCAGAACCAATCGAAAATTCGTGATCAATCTTGCCTGTGTTCATCACAACGAACTGCACCACGTCGTTCGGCTCAATATCAACCTTGTTCTTAAATGTGATTTTCATATCGTCACTTAGCAGAACATGAACCACTTTATCCGGCTTTGCGCCTGTCGCAGGCATACCCACTTCAGACATGCCTTCCATATTCATCATCGAATGGTCCATCTCTCCACTCTTCATCATCGAGTGATCCATGTTTGAATGGGCGATACTTGAATGATCAACAGTTGAATGGTCCATTTCAGCAAAAGCCGTTGCAGTAGTTAACGTCAGTGCAATCGCAATAAGTGTCTTTTTCATGATCGTTCCTTAGATTAATTCAGTTATTTATTTGTTAGTTTCACATGTTCATGTGGTACGCCCTTACTCACTCTGTTTTTAGTCAGTAAGGGCTAATAATCAATACGTTATTTGTTTATTTCATTTTGACTGTGCGTAATCTCACGCTGTTTCCAGAGCTTAAAGATTGCAGGCAACACCAGTAGGGTAAGCAATAGTGCAGACGCCATTCCGCCTATCATCGGCGCAGCAATTCGCTGCATCACTTCAGAGCCCGTACCTTCGCCATACATAATTGGAATGAGGCCAATGATCACAGTGAGAACCGTCATCATTACTGGACGCACACGAAGCCCTGCCCCTTCACGAATGGCATCAGTGAGATCGGTTTGTTGGAGTGTTTGCTGGCTCTGTTCGGCATCAAGCTTTTTGAAGTGCCACGCTTGGTTGAGATACACCAACATGATCACACCTATCTCGACAGCTACCCCGGCAAGCGCGATAAAGCCCACACCCACCGCACTGGAGAAGTTATAATTGAGGACATGCATCAGCCATAAACCACCCACCATCGCGAGTGGCAATGTCAGCATGATCATCATCACTTCACCGACACGGCGGAAGCTCAAATACAGCAGCAACATAATGATGGCAATGGTGATAGGCACGACCACACTTAAGCGATCTTTGGCGCGTTCCATGTACTCGTATTGACCAGACCAAGCCAGTGAGTAACCCGCAGGCAAAACAAGCTGATCTGTAACGACTTTTTGTGCCTCTGCCACATAAGAACCAAGGTCACGCCCTTCGATATCCACGAACACCCAACCATTAGGACGCGCATTCTCTGTTTTGATCATCGGAGGGCCATCTTCATATCGAATATCCGCGACATCAGAAAGCGCGATACGAGCACCGTTTGGTGTCACTAACGGTAGGTTCTGTAACTTAACGACAGAATCACGATAGCTTTGTGGATAACGGACATTGATCGGGTAACGCTCTAGTCCCTCAACGGTTTCACCCACGTTCATGCCACCAACCGCAGTCGAGATAACCTGTTGCACTTCTTTAATGCTCAAGCCATATCGCGCAGCAGAGCGGCGTTTAATGTCTATCGTGACGTAACGACCGCCCGCAACACGCTCGGCGTAGACAGAAGCCGTACCAC
Source organism: Vibrio sp. 10N.261.51.C6 (assembly GCF_041471785.1). Classification (NCBI taxonomy): domain Bacteria; kingdom Pseudomonadati; phylum Pseudomonadota; class Gammaproteobacteria; order Vibrionales; family Vibrionaceae; genus Vibrio; species Vibrio sp. 10N.261.51.C6. The sequence continues at coordinate 75,279 of NZ_JBFRPB010000065.1, forward strand.
TGACGCTGTTGAGGATGGGTTCAAGTTGCGAACCAATATCCTCTATCACGCTCAGATCCGGGCCAGCGATTTTGATACCAATTGGCGTTTTGATACCAGTCGCTAACATGTCGATACGCGTTTTGATTGGCATGACCCAAGCATTGGTCAAACCGGGGAATTGAATCAGATCATCAAACTCTTTACGCAGAGACTCCGTAGTGACACCGTCACGCCACTCATCTCGCGGTTTAAGCTGAATAACCGTTTCAATCATAGTCAGTGGCGCAGGATCGGTTGCTGTCTCTGCTCGACCAATTTTGCCCCACGTGGTTTCGACTTCTGGAATGGTTTTGATGAGTTTGTTGGTTTGTTGCAACAACTCACGCGCTTTACCAATTGAGATGCCCGGATACGTGGTTGGCATGTACATCAAATCCCCTTCATCCAAAGGAGGAATGAACTCACTACCAAGCTTACTGGTTGGGTAATAAGCAGACGCCATTAAGCCAAGTGCGATAACAATCATCACCTTGGGATACTTGAGGCTGAGGTTCAGAAGCGGTTTATACATCGCCACTAGGCTTCGGTTTACTGGGTTTTTGTGTTCAGGTAACACGTTGCCGCGAATGAAGTAACCCATTAGCACAGGAACAAGCGTGATAGCCAAACCGGCTGCAGCGGCCATTGCATACGTCTTGGTAAATGCAAGTGGCGAGAACATCTTGCCCTCTTGCCCTTCTAGCGCGAACACAGGCACAAAACTCAAGGTAATGATAATCAGAGAGAAGAACAGCGGTGCGCCAACTTCTTCTGCTGCCTTACCAATCACCTGCCAACGGTTTTTGTCAGTGAGCGGAGTCCGTTCAATGTGTTTATGAACGTTCTCGATCATCACGATGGCACCATCCACCATGGCGCCAATCGCAATCGCGATCCCGCCAAGAGACATGATATTGGCGTTAATACCCTGCCAATGCATCACAATGAATGCACCTAAGATACCAACAGGCAGACTTAGTGCGATAACCAACGACGAGCGGATATGGAACAAGAACAGCGCACACACCACGGCGACCACGATGAACTCTTCAGCCAGCTTCTTCCAAAGGTTTTCAACGGCTGAATCAATCAAAGTAGAACGGTCATAAGTCGCGACAATCTCGACACCATCAGGTAAGCCTGCTTGCAGTTCCGCAAGCTTGGATTTAACCGAATCGATCACTTCACTGGCATTTTCACCAAAGCGCATCACGATAACGCCGCCAACCGCTTCACCCTCACCGTTGAGCTCCGAGATACCACGACGCATTTGCGGGCCGAGGTTAATGTCAGCAATGTCACCTAATAGTAGCGGTGTACCTTTGTCTGTCACTTTTAACGGCAGAGATTGAATGTCTTCGATGCTTGTCAGGTAACCCGTCGTACGAACCATGTGCTCGGCTTCGGCAATCTCGACAACAGACGCTCCTGTTTCTTGATTACCATCTTGGATCGCCTTGTTGACCTGTTGAAGTGTTAGGTCATAAGCACGTAACTTGGCAGGATCAATCTGCACTTGATACTGCTTCACCATGCCGCCAACGGTCGCCACTTCAGACACGCCTTCTACGGTTTGCAACTCATACTTCAAGAACCAATCTTGCAAACTACGAAGTTCCGCTAAGTCGTGCTGACCTGTTTTATCTTGCAGAACATAGCTGTAGACCCAGCCCACACCGGTTGCATCTGGCCCTAGTGTTGGCTTAGCACTCGAAGGCAAGTTAGGTGCAACTTGGCTTAGGTACTCCAGCACTCGTGAACGTGCCCAGTACATATCAGTATCGTCATTGAAGATGATATAGACATAGGAATCACCAAAGAACGAGTAACCACGAACCGTTTCAGCTCCTGGTACAGCTAACATGGCGGTGGTTAATGGATAAGTCACCTGATCCTCAACCACTTGTGGCGCTTGCCCCGGATAACTGGTTTTGATGATCACCTGAACATCTGACAAATCAGGAATGGCATCGACCGGTGTGTTTTTAACGCTGTATAAGCCGCCAAATACGATGGCTACAGTAGCAACCAGCACTAAGAAGCGGTTGCTAATAGACCAGCGAATGATTGCATTGATCATAGTTCGCCCTCACCCGTGCTATTCGTCGGTTCGAGAGATTTGAGCAGATAATCAGAACCCTGCTTCGCTACTAGAAACCGAATGGTTTGACCCTCGGCAAACTCAGATAAATCAAGGTCATCACTGGCTTGGAAATTCATTTCACCCGCTTTCCAATTCCACTCAGGGACTGGCTGATGTTTTACGGTGATCATGCCAAAATCTGCCATCAACATGGTAATGTCACCCGTTACCCAAACTTCGCCGGCGATCTTGTGTTTGTTGACCTTGTAATCAACAACCTCGTATTGCCCTGACTCTGTCTTTCGCATCTCAAAGTCAACTGCCTTACCACGTTCCACGTCACTCATGTCCAAGCCTTCCGCAAAGGTGAAGTTCATCACCATGCCCGGCCAATCCCATTCTGGAACAGGCTGATGGTTAATCGTCACCATACGACTGCCTTGCATAACGTCGGAAATTTCACCGTTCGCCCATACGGTTTCAGCTTCTTCTTCAACACCATTGATGCGTGACAGATCAGCGGATTGGCTCGATTCAGAATCCAACATGAAGTGCGCAGAAGTGACAATGTTTTCGCCTTGCTCTAGCCCTTGAAGCACCTCTATTTTTTCGCCAGCTTCACGACCAACCTCAATACGAGCAGAACGATACTTGCCAGAACCTTCTGACATCACCACTCGAGTCATACCACCGGAGTGAATAACCGAAGATCTTGGGATAGTAAGAACGGCTTCATCACTGATGGGTTTCAGCGCAATATTGGCGAACATATTTGGCTTAAGCTCGCCATGGGGATTGGAGAACTTCAAACGAACGCGCAAGGTTCGAGTTTTTGGATCAAGGATTGGGTAAACGTAATCGACATTACCCAACCACTCTTTGCCAGGAATGGCATCTAGCGTCATCACCGCATTGCTGCCTGACGAGATCCAGTGCGCTTGACGCTCAAACACCTCAGCATCAACCCATACTTCGCCTAATGGACCAGCACTGATCACCGCTTGTGCAGGTGAAAGGTAACCACCTTCTCGGATATTCAGACTTGCGATGACACCATCGGCTGGCGCTTTTATTTCAATGGTTTGCGAAGCTTTGCCTTTGCGCGTAATAGCGCGGATTTGAGTCTTATCAACACCCAAGGTAATTAAGCGTTCAGTCGAGCCCTTGATCAAACCTTTACGACCCGTTTTATAAGCACTGATCAACTCTTCTTGTGCTTTAACAATCTCTGGAGAATAGAGTGTGAAAAGCACATCACCTTTGTTTACCTTCTCACCCACTGCGTTGATGTAGAGCTTCTCAACCCAACCAGCTGCTCTTACGTTGGTTTGCCACAATGTACTTTCATCGAACGCCACATAACCCACGGTTTCAATCCGAGGAGACAACGCTTCGAACTTAACTTTCGCTGTTTTGACACCCAGATTATTTTCTACCGACGAATCAATAAACACGGTACCGGGCTCATCTTTAGCACCACTTGAGTCATCCGCGTAAACAGGGATTAAATCCATCCCCATAGGTGACTGACCCGGCTTGTCTCGCTGATAATTTGGGTCCATCGGAGCCACCCAATACAGAGGTTCATCCTTGGTTTGTTTACTTACTTCGGCGCCTGTACTCGTTGCCATTGCTGACATGTCGTGTGCTGGATTAATTAGAAAATGGTTCACACCAAAACCCAATGCACCACCGACCAATAAAGCGATTGTTGCTACTTTTACTGTATTCATTGTCTATTCCCTTATTGATTGGCTGTGTGTTTAGTTGCGCTTGAGTTGAGTTGTGGTTGGTTTACTTGGTATTCAAAACCACTGATTAACGCCGCCAGTTTGCTGTTAACGATATTGAGATCGGTGATCAAACGTTGTTGCTCTAACTTAAGCGCCAGCTCATCGGTCGTTGTTAAAATGACATCGTTAAACTGAGCGGTATTGTTTTGATAACCCCTTTCAACCGCGCTGATTCGGGCTGCGGTTTGAGGAAGCAAGGACGTTTGATAGCGATCTAATCGCTGGATAAGATTTGATCTGTCCACCAGCAATGCGTTCACTTGCGCGTTCATTTGGGAAAGTAAGGTGTCTTTTTGAGATTTAGCCGCACCAACTTGATACTGAGCAGCCGATAAGTTTTTATCTTGTCGATTCCCCGTAAACAGCGGAATGTCGACTGTCAGATAAGCACTCACCAAATCAGAAGCAGGTTCACCCGCCATGTTATTGGCTTGGCGGTACGCATACATCACTTCTACCCCAAACTGCGGGGTATAAGCTTGCTCGGCTAACTCAACCTGAGTTTGATTGGAGGAAATACTGACATCGGAGATCTTAACCAAAGGATGGTCAGTCAGTAGCTGGTAGTGCTTGGTTGAATCGATATTGGTCGCTAATTTACTTTCTAACAATGACCAATCGATTTGGTTAGTTGCATTCAGTGTGCCCTGAGAATCAAGAACCTGAGAGCCTAGCCAATCAGAACCCAACCATTCAGAAAGCTGAGAGATTAAGCGGCGCTGAACCTGCTTGTTTGCCTGAAGTTTCTCATCAAGCTTACTCACTTGAAGCTGAGCGTTAAGCAGATCTTGCGCTTCACTTTTACCAATCGAGTAATTGGTTTGTACATAGTTTTCAAGCTCAATCAAAAGGCGTCGGTTTTCACGCATCACGCCTTCTGCAACTTGCTGGTAACCCAGCTCAAGCCATAACTGCGTCATGCTATTCGCAACCGTCAATTCTCTTGCTTGCACCTGCAAAGCTAAAGCATCTGCCTGTTGGCCTGCCTTTTTCTGTTGGAGGTTAAGCGTATCGCCACGCTCAAACTGCTGCATCAGCCCTACCGATATATTAGTCATCGGGTCTTCGTCGAATTGAAAGCTATCGACAGGCAAACCGCCAAATCCAACTTTCAATTTCGGGTCCATTAAGGTCGAGCTGGCAATGCCCGTTTCTCGCATCGCTTGAGACTGAGCAAAGTACTGTTTGCGATTTCCATCTTCGCTTAACGCTATCTCAATCAGTGTATTGAGTTGCTGCGTCGAGCTTGCTTGGTCATGTGCTGAAATGTGTTGAGCATTTGAAGCTGACGCCGTGGTAGCCGCGAGCATAGCACTTGAAAACAAGGCCATAGGCAAGGCAGCAGCAACCATTAAGCTCGTGTTCATGACAAACACAGAGGTTGTTGGTTTCATATTCACAATGAATGTCCATATCTAACGCTAATTAGCGCATAAAAAAGAATGGCTTATCAGATTTATCTAACTGATAGAGCTGTATTTTTAGATATAGATTTATGCGGAAGGTGGGCGTAGCAAAGATTGAGCGCGTGCGACTTTCTGGCCAATCGTGACCGATTGAAAACGAGCTAATGAAAAGGAAAGTTGATCAACGGCTTGAACAGCCTGAATTGGATAGGGACTTGCAGAACACATTGAAGCACAGCAATCGACACTCGAACAATGGTTACCCATCATCGAGCTACCGTCTTCGCTCATTGAAGACATATCGTATTGAGCCATCAAAGCATGGGCACTCATGTTAGAGTCTTCAGCGTGTACTTCTTCACTCATCACATGACACCCCGCCATTGAATCATTAACCGAAGTATCGCTGTGGTAACAAGCCGACTTGCTCGACCCCATTTCCATCATCATTACTTCAGTCATCAAGGCTGAGGAGCTTGAGGCATAGCTAGACATCAACATCGCAATGATGCTGAAAACAATAATCCAAGTTTTTCGGAATGTGTTTGTCATAGTTTACCTTTGAATTTACAACGCAACTATAAACGTTCCCCTTAGGGTAAGGTCAATGTCATTGTGCCGATATTTACCTGACCGTTGAAAAAGTATTCATCCTCTCTTTCATCAAAACGAGATAATTCTTCGACTTTACAGTTTTTTTCTTTAAAAATTATCCAATTAGCTAGCGAAACCTCTATCTGTGTATTTTACTTAAAATAGTGCAACCACGATTCACGGATGAGAAAAATGGCTAACAAAAAAAACGTCGAAGCAAACAAGAAAAATACAGAAATCAAAAATAAGAAAAGTAACGAGCTAGAACAAAAGAAACCAACACAAAAAAAGAAGCTCAGACTGCATTCACATCTAAAAGTGAATATCCCACTTTTTCAGTCACTCATGATGATTTTGCCATCATTGGCTAAACACGCTGCTGCAGAAAGTATAGACAATTCCAGCGACGCTGCAGATCAAGTAACCGCAAATAACGTGACCGAAAAAGATGTCACCGATGACCATAGCAAGGCGGACTCATCAGCGGTTGCTCTCCAAGAAGCTCAGACGAGTGACAGCGACGTAAACTCCACCTTAAGTGCAAGTCATGCCACCCATGGTTCAAGCTCTCACTTGGTTCCTTCTCATCATTTGTCGACGCTTTCTCACCCGCAAGTCCATTACATTCCTTCGGTATCGATGCCGACTATCTCCTCAGGAAGTAACGGTCAGCCGACTCATTCAAATGCGCCGACGACACCCGCTTTACCCGTCACCTTTATGCCAGAAGTCATAAAAGGTACCTACGGAGAGCTTCATGTTGATGCAAATGGTCAATACACATTCGTATTGAATCCAAATTCTCCTCAATACATCCTGTTAAACCAGCACCAACCAGGTACTGATCATTTTGCGTTACATCTATCTAACGGCTCGAGCATCATTGTTCAGATACCGGTAACAGGTAAGCAAGACACGCCAAATATTTCTGGAGACTTAACAGGTGTGGTAACAGAAGATCACAATATTGATTCACAAGGCTTGTTACATGCGAACGGCAAAATCGATGTCATAGACCCTGACCAAAATGAAAGTTCGGTTACGCCGGAAGTTATCTCAGGTAAATATGGTTCATTAACTATCGATGCTGATGGACATTGGCAGTATCAAGTTGATAACTCGCTCTCTAATGTTCAAGCTTTAACCGCAGCCACTTCACTGCATGAAAGTTTCACAATTCACACCAAAGATGGCACACCGCAAACGATCGATATGACGATTGGCGGAAACGACGACAATGCCGTAATTACGGGTGTGGATGCTGGCACGTTAACTGAAGATTTAACGACACAAGTTCAAGGGCAGCTTTCGGTAACGGACTCTGATCTTGGAGAGGACCACTTTCAAGCCTCACAAGTGACTAGTAATTTCGGTACGCTAAGCATCACCAAAGACGGTGCGTGGACATACAGTTTAGACAACAATAACCCAGTAGTTCAAAGACTTGGCCAAGGTTCAACTGCGACAGACATCGTCACTGTTCACTCAGCTGATGGCACAGCGCATCAAGTTATGGTTACGATTAATGGCACCAACGACCATGCGGTAATCACGAGTAGTACAGCAAATTCACCAAGTTCGTTTTTGGCTATCGGGAAAAGTAATGGCTCAAGCCAAGTTACTGAAGATAAAAACCTAACGGTTTCGGGCCAACTCAACATCACCGATATCGACTCAAAAGAGGCGCATTTTTCTAATTCCGACCTCAAGGGGACACTGGGTACTTTACACCTTAAAGACAATGGCGATTGGACCTACGATCTAGATAATAAAAATCCACAAGTTCAGGCTCTTGGTCAAGGCTCTACGACAACAGACATCATAACCATCCACTCCGCCGACGGCACTCCTCATCAAATTGCAATTACCGTTAACGGCACCAATGATAAAGCCGTGATAAGCGGAACCAGTGCCGGCGCGGTAACCGAAGAGTCCCAACTTCAGACCTCGGGCACACTTGCGGTAACGGATGTAGATACTGGCGAAGCGCATTTCGCTACTTCATCCACAGGAAGTACCGATATTGCAGGCTCGTTTGGTACGCTTCATCTGACCGATACTGGTTCTTGGACGTACGATCTTGATAACACTAACCCGACCGTTCAAGCATTAGGTAAAGGCTCGACAGCTACTGATACCATCACCGTTCATTCTGCTGATGGCACGCCGCATCAAGTGACTATCACAGTAAATGGCACTAATGACAAAGCTACTGTCAGCAGCGCAACCGTTGCCATTGATGAAACTGACAAAGCGGTAACGACATCAGGAACATTGACTAGTACCGATGTTGATAATCCAGACAATGCGTTCACGCCGGATTCTATTTCAGGTAC
>NZ_JBFRPB010000066.1:0-6318 GCF_041471785.1 Vibrio sp. 10N.261.51.C6
GCCTCCTCCTACTCGATTTTTCGAGATACGAGATCGTACTGCTAAGTGCTAAGCTCGACTTCTAACCATTTGAGATAGCATAAACATTGCTGCCGCACTGATAACCACAGACGGGCCAGCAGGCGTATCATAGAACCAAGACAAGCTTAATCCACCGAATACAGCGATAGAGCCAATAATTGATGCAAGGAAGGCCATCTGCTCAGGTGTGCTCGAGAACTTCCTTGCCGTTGCTGCAGGAATAATCAGTAGCGATGTCATGATTAACGCACCAACAAACTTCATACCGACAGCAATCACGATACCGACCAATAGCATCAGAATCAGACGCATTAAATCAATGTTGATGCCATCAACCGCCGCGAGATCTTCGTTAACCGTCGTTGATAGTAGTGGTCGCCAAAAGATAGCAAGTACTAATCCAATCACAGCAGCACCCGCATAGATGAACACTAAATCCGTTGGAGATACTGCCAGCAAGTCACCAAATAGGTAGCTCATTAGGTCAACACGAACGTTATCTAAGAAACTGACAGCAACCAAACCAAGTGATAGCGCACTGTGCGCCAAAATACCGAGTAGGGTATCGGTCGCGACCAGCTTTTGTTTTTGTAAAGTCACTAGCAACACGGCCAGCATCAAACAACAAATCAGCAGCGCGAAATACAAGTTAATGTTGAACAGAAAGCCAAGTGCTAAGCCCATCAAAGAAGCGTGAGCAAGCGTGTCACCAAAGTAAGCCATCTTACGCCACACCACGAATGAACCTAGTGGGCCTGCAATTAGTGCAATACCCAAACCCGCCAAAATAGAGGGAAGAAGAAACTCAAGCATTAGTGGTGTCCGTGTTTATGGTTTGAACATTCATGCACGTCGCCTTCGACAGGCTGGCCTGCGAGATCATGATGGTGATGTTCGTGTTGGTGATGATAAAACGCTAGCGTCTCTTGGGTCGCGGTGCCAAAGAGCGCAATATACGAAGGATGGTGTTTGATGTCTGCAGGTGCGCCTGAGCAACAGATGTGGTGGTGTAAACAGATAACATCGTCTGTTTTTGCCATCACTAAATGCAGATCGTGTGAAACCATAAATACGGCACAACCAAAGCGGTGGCGAATGGTGTCAATCAAGTCATACAGGTCTATTTGCCCTTGAACGTCGACGCCTTGAGCCGGTTCATCGAGAACCAGTAGATCTGGTCTTCTTAGCAATGAACGAGCAATGAGCACACGTTGGTTTTCTCCGCCAGATAGCTGGTGCATGTTACTCTTCTGCAGATGTTCAGCACCAACGAGCTTCAATGCTTCAAGGATCTCTTGCTGACTGAAATTGCCAGTGAGTTTTAGAAAACGCTCTACGTTGAGCGGTAGGGAATCATTGAGCTTTAATTTTTGTGGTACATAGCCAATTTTCAGTTTTTTAGCTTTTGTTATTGTGCCTGAAAATTTGGTCTGTAAACCCAGTACCACTTTTACTAATGTCGACTTTCCTGCACCGTTTGGCCCAATCAGGGTGGTGATTCTGCCGCGCTCTAAATTTAGAGAGATGTTGTCTAGAACTTTTCGACCGTCAAATTCGACGCTCACAGAATCTAGTTGGATTAAGTTATCCATGAATAGAACTCATTTGCAATTCGCTAATGTTATAATGTAACATTTACCTCAAGCCTAAGCTACTTTTCTATTATCGAGGGATTATGTCACGTTCATCTTTTATACTTGCTACTTTGCTTTTAGCGCCAAGTGTCGCAAGTGCCAATACTATTCTAACAAGCTTTAAACCAATTCAAATGATTGTGACAGAATTAACGCAAGGCGTTAGTGAGCCGGATGTGTTGATGAACAGCAATGCTTCGCCGCATGATTATGCGCTTAAGCCATCGGATGTCAAAAAAGTTCATAGTGCCGATATGGTCATCTGGTTCGGCCCTGACCTAGAAGCCTTTCTGACTAAGGTGATTGGTTCAAAAGAAAATGTTATCAAGATCAGTGATATTCCCGGAATCAACTTGCGAGAGTTCGGACACGAAGAGCATGACCACGATGCACATGAAGGGCACCACCACGGTAGCCATGACCCGCATTTTTGGTTAGGTATCGAGCAAGTTGAAGTAGCTGCAAAATACATCTCAGCTAAGTTGATTGAATCTGATCCAGACAACGCAATGGCGTACCAAGAGAATCTCGATTCATTCCTGATTGCATTGAAAGAGAAGCAACAGTCTATTCGAGAGCAACTTGCACCCGTGAAAGACAAAGGTTACTACGTTTTTCATGACGCGTATGGTTACTTTGAGCAAGAGTTTGAGCTAAATAACTTAGGTCACTTTACGGTGAGCCCAGAGCGTAAGCCGGGTGCAAAAAGCCTGATCGCTATTAAGAAAACGATAGTACGTGAAAACGTTCAATGTGTGTTTTCTGAGCCTCAATTCACTCCTGCTGTGATTGAATCAGTGACGCGCGGAAGTAACGCAAAACAAGGTCAGCTTGACCCTGTCGGTTCAACAGTTGAAGTGAAGAGTGGAAGCTATTTCGATTTTCTACAGCAACTTACAGATAGCTATACAAGTTGCTTAGACGAGAAGTAAGTCATAAACGAGTATTCTTTACTCTACTTTGCTCTCGTTAATTTATGAATCATGCCGCTTTTTGCGGCATTTTCGTGACCGCTAAGATAAAACCTCCTAACAAATAACAAACCTCCTTTCTCCTTTTCTAATTTCCGCTAAAATGGAAAGATAATAATAAGCACAAAAAAACTCAGTTTTTGGTTTAGCAACGATAAGACGTTGTGGTACCCAAAATTTCATGTGTTGTTGCTGTTCAGGATTAAGAGTTGTATCGAATTATCTTCAAAATGTTCATGTTAATGAGCATTTCATTTAGCGTTCTAGCGGTAAATACCTCGCCCTCCGTTTTCTATCCTTTGCCCGTTCAAGCGCAAGGGAATTTCCTTGCGGCTAAAAACTTGTATTTAGGTGCCGGAGGTGGGCTCTGGGTTCATGATGTGCATGGAAAAGTACTCTTTTACGATGGTCGAACTCTATTCCCTCGCAAGGGAAGCTTACTGCAATTTTCTTCGGAAAGAGTCGCCTTTCTGAACGATGAGTTTTGGACATTTTTCGACAATGAGGTCTATCGACATAACCCTGGAATTGGCAACGAATTGGCGTTTAGCCTAAGTCCCGGCGCTGAAATAGCGAATATCGGTGCATCAGGCGATTATATTTGGGTTACTGACGGCAGTAATTTCTATACCTACAACACTCAATCTTTAGAATTCAACACCTACTCTCTACTTAAACTGTACCGATACAATAACAGCAGTGACATTGCGATTAACGACGCTGAGTGGGTACTATCAAAGTGGGTGCTAGCGACCAGTTCTGGCGTTTACCTTTCAGAGAATCAAGAGTTTACCCATGTCACCGCATCAGACAAAAACCATATTGAGACGGTTTATTTTTCGAATGCTCGACGTGAGTTAGTGATCGGTACTTTAAATGGTGCTGTGATTGTTGATCTCGCGAACCCAGACAAAGAGACCATCGTTAAAGGGTCGCATGTTCTCTCGTTGGCCGAAACTTCGGACCAGTATTGGATTGGTACAGAGCACGGCCTTATTAGCTACAACTTTATTACGGGACAAATTACTCGATTCGAACAAGCCGCTAGTCAAGACTTCTCGTTACCGGGTGAGAAAATATATTCGTTGATAAACGATCATGCTGGTGGTATGTGGGTTGCGACAAACAACGGTATCCGATACTTCTCACTGTTCAGCAAAACCTTCTCGAGAACACCCCTAACTGGAATGGGCATGCATTCGAGTAGTGTGGTGATCAATAAAGTACTGCCTGTCAGTGACCAGTTATCTTGGGTCGCGTCTTCAATGGGGCTCTACTTGGTTGATTCTGAAAGTGAAGAGAACCCAATTCGTGTTTACTCTAACCCTGTTAATGATTTTGAGATCTTTGGCTCTTCCATTTGGTTGGCGACCGAACAAGGTATCATCAGTCTAAATACGGAAACACTACAACCCGAAGCCCTTGATTTACCAAGGCCAATTGAGGGAGTGCGTGTTGAAAACCTTGCGCTTCAAGCCGATAACGTTCTTTGGATGACCTCTGGGCAAAACCTCTATTCGTTATCTATCGAAACCATGAAACTGACGAGTTATGGCACTGACTGGTTAGTCGACAAGTTCTTGCCTGCGAAGATCACCGCTCTCAATGTAGGCTTGCTAGGTCGCATCTATATAGGAACGGATCATGGCTTCTACTCGTTCATTGATAAACGAATTAGCTTTAGTCGTTCCAGCGAACGGTTTGGCAAAGTCGTCGATATTGAAAAAGCGAAGGATGGAGCGCAGTGGTTTGCGAGCAGTTATGGCGTGTATCGAATCCCGGATGACAGCTCTATTATTCAAGAAATCACTCTTGTTGAAGACAATATTAGCCCCAACTGCCTGATAAGCGATGACAATGGTGTTTGGTTAGGCTCTTCGAAAGGCATCAGTTATTACGGATTGGATGGGCAACTGCATAAACACATAGGTTCGCCATTTGGTTTGATCACCAATGAACTGGCGGCAGGAGCGTGTGCTCTTTTTTACAGTCAAGATAGCCAACCTTCGAGGCTTGTTTTCGGCTCAAAGTATGGTGTAGTCAGCGCGTTATCTAACGAGTTACTGGTATCAACTACACCTCATAGCCGTGCCTTGTTGAGTAAGATAAGTGTCGACCAACAAACGGTATCACTTGGCGGGAAAACGGCAGAGCTGGATGAGATTCCTTATGGTTCATCGATGGGGTTTAAGCTAGGTATCTTACCAGCAACGTTCGCACCTGCGATGGAATACCGACTGAGCGACGATGAACCTTGGAGTGAGTTTGAAGGGGGCTTGTTAACGCTCGATCATCTTCTTCCAGGGGATTACACACTTGAAGTGAAGCCGGTTAAAGGCTCCCATTATCGCTTTGTGTCAACCAATCAAAGCTTCTCGATTGCGGAGCCTTGGTATCTGACCAATTGGGCTGCAGCAAGCTCTCTGATATTACTGATTGGCGTTGTGACTATCTTAGTCTTTTGGCGTTCGCGTTATGTCACTTTTGCCAACCGGCACTTAAAAGCGCAAGTTGCACTGAAGACAGACCAATTGAGGCACCAAAGCCGGATATTACTCGCCACTAATCAACAGCTTAAAAAGCAGCTATCCGTGAAGAATGCGCTTGTGTCTCACACTGCCAATGAACTCTCTTCTGAAGTGAATCATATTGCTGCGATGCTCCCGAATTGGAATGACGAGCTCGGGAAGTCGCCGATTCTAACCTTGAAAAATGGCTTAGCTCAATTGAGTAATACGCCTCAAGGAGAAGGGAAAGTTTGTTACGATATAATTTTAATCTTAGAGGTGGTACTCAAAGCTTGGCAGGATGACTTAACCAAAGCCGGTATTGAACTGGATATTAAAGTCGAAACAAAACAACGATATGTCTCGTTGCTGTATTTTAATCTCGATATTATCTTCAATAGCTTGGTTGCGAGCATCATCAAGAGAAACTTTAAGTCGCAGAGTATGGTGGTTCTGGTTGAAGAGGTTAAGGAGCATCTTGTTGTGACCATTCGAGATCATGGGATGCCTTTCCCTAAACTGGCATCAAGCATGGGTGACAATACCGGAAAGTCGACCGACCTTAACATCGAAAAGCTGCCGCTATTGATGAATCAGAGCGGTGGTGAGCTTAATGCCTTTGTTTCGGAGTCTCAAAATAAGGTTCAGCTTTCGTGGCCAATTGAGTATCAAGTACTCGACAATCTTGAAGCCAGCACAATTGAACAGATTGAAACCATTAAGCTTGCCGCCTCAACACCAGAGCAACAAAAACTGACAGCGGAACAAGAGTGGAAGAACAGAGTGTCGCAGCTTGTGAGTGAAAACTACGCTGATGCCGAGTTCAGTACTGCAACTGCCGCTAAGTATTTGTTTATGTCTGAGAGAAGCTTACAGAGACGCTTTAAATCGGCTTACAACAAGACCTTCAAAGAGCACTTGAATGAAGTACGTCTAGAGCATGCGTGTGAGCGCTTACTCGCTGGAGAGAAGATCTCTGATGTGGCGTTTGATTCGGGGTTCAATGACCCTTCCTATTTCAGTCAAAGGTTTAAGCACCACTTTGGCATGTCACCATCTAAGTTTGCTGAAAACAACGAAGAGTAGCACGCAGCGGATACTCAGCTAGAACATAAATAAAGATACTTTAGCCTCGACATTCGTGTTGGGGCTTTCTTATGCTTCTACGAGATACGAGATACGAGA
>NZ_JBFRPB010000066.1:7092-53818 GCF_041471785.1 Vibrio sp. 10N.261.51.C6
GAGATACGAGATACGAGATAAATGGGGAGTTTAAAAAGGTTGTTGGGATAAAACAAAGGGAAGAAAAAAAATATCGTGGCATAGCCGGGGGGACTATACCACGGGTGCCAACGACACCTTCGCTTGCTGCCGGAGTGATATAGCAAAGCCATATCACCTCTGGAATAAAATTAAAGAGAAGTAGTTTCTCTTCGATGGAGTAACTATACGTCCAGCTACTTATTTTACTTATAAAATTAACGACAGATACCTATGAGAAAACCGACATTGTCTCAAGTGATTGATAATTAATGATTTGTTTTTGTTTGGGAGGGTTTGTACTAGTGAGGTAGTTCTCGCTAGTTGTTGAAAGTAACGTTTTTGACGTAAACGTTTTTAACGAAACTTACGAGTATGTATTTTCGAAAACATTGATTTCACACAATAGAATTGTGGGCATGTATGTGTATCATGGCGTTAATAACAATCTTTCTCATTATCAGTCACGAATTGGGTACTTATGAAACTCTCACAACTAGAGCAAGGAAAGGCGGCTTCTATTGTTGCACTAACAGGTTTAACACCAGACGTAAGGAAGAAACTTATGGTCATGGGTATGTTGCCAAAAACCGAGGTGACGCTTATCCGCCGTGCACCTATGGGTGATCCGCTTCAAGTTGAAGTGAGAGGTGTTTCTATCGCCATTCGTGAAAGCATTGCAGAACAAATCGAGGTTATCTAAATGGATTATCAAGTTCTTACCGTTGGTAACCCGAATAGTGGTAAAACAACACTGTTCAACGCACTGACTGGTGCTAAGCAGCACGTTGGTAACTGGGTTGGTGTCACTGTTGAAAAGAAGACGGGTTTATACTCGCACGCTGGTGATCAGTTTCAACTAACGGATTTACCGGGTATCTACGCACTAGACAGTGGTAATGATGCGAACAGCATCGATGAGTCTATCGCGTCTCGCGCTGTTTTAACTCACCCAGCAGATGTGATCATCAATGTTGTCGACGCTAACTGTCTAGAACGAAGCTTATATATGACATTACAGCTGCGTGAGTTGGGTCGCCCAATGATCGTTGTGTTGAACAAAATGGATGTATTAAAGCGCGAACGTCAGGTGATTAACCTTAAAGCACTAGAAAAAGAGCTAGGTTGCCCAGTTCTAAGCTTGTCTGCAAACGATAAAGGTCAAGTGGTTCGCTTTAAAGAGCGTCTGCATAAACTGCTTGTTCAAGGTGTGAGCCTTGACCCTATCTCTATTGATTACGATGCCGCGTTAGAAGCTCTTATCCCTTCTGTTGAGTCACAATTTGATGATGCTGACGTATCTCACCGAGCGCTAGCGATTCGTGCTTTAGAAAATGATTACTTGGTATTGAATGGTTTAGCCCCACAAACTCGCACTCAAATTGATAGCGTGCGTCTTGGTGCCGATTTCGATATTGACCTTGCTGTTGCTGACGCTAAATACACTTTCTTACATGACCTTTGTAAACGTGTTCGTCGCAGCGAAGGCAAACTAAGCCGTAACTTTACAGAGAAAGCAGACCAATTCATTTTGAACAAATGGGTCGGTATTCCTTTCTTCTTCGTTATCATGTACCTAATGTTCATGTTCTCTATCAATATCGGTAGTGCGTTTATCGACTTCTTCGATATTGGTGTTGGAGCAATATTAGTTGATGGTGGACACCACTTATTAGATGGCCATTTACCAGTTTGGTTAGTCACTGTACTTGCTGATGGTATTGGCGGCGGTATCCAAACGGTTGCGACCTTTATTCCTGTTATCGCAGCGCTTTACCTATTCTTAGCGGTACTAGAAAGCTCAGGCTACATGGCTCGTGCTGCATTTGTACTTGATAAAGTGATGCAGAAGATTGGTTTACCGGGTAAAGCATTTGTCCCACTTGTACTGGGCTTTGGTTGTAACGTGCCTTCAATCATGGCAACTCGTACTCTTGACCAAGAGCGCGAACGTAAACTAGCAGCATCAATGGCGCCGTTTATGTCATGTGGTGCTCGTTTACCGGTATACGCACTGTTCGCGGCGGCGTTCTTCCCAGGTGCAGGACAAAACGTAGTATTCGCTCTGTACATCATGGGTATCGTTGCTTCTGTATTTACGGGTTTGTTCCTGAAAAACACGATCTACCCAGGTAGCAGTGATAGCTTAGTGATGGAAATGCCAGATTACGAATTGCCGACAGTGCAAAACGTAATGTTGAAAACTTGGCAGAAGCTGAAGCGTTTCGTACTTGGTGCAGGTAAAACAATCGTGATGGTTGTGGCTATTCTTAGCTTCCTAAACTCTCTAGGTATGGACGGCAGCTTTGGTAACGAAGATAGCGAAAACTCAGTACTGTCTAGAGCAGCTCAAGTTGTAACACCTGTATTCCAACCAATTGGTATTACTGAAGAGAACTGGCCTGCAACGGTTGGTATCATCACAGGTATTTTCGCTAAAGAAGCCGTTGTTGGTACATTAAATAGCCTATATACAACGCCTTCTGATGAAGAAGCAGCTGAGTTTGACTTAGCAGCAAGCCTGCAAGAAGCGGTAATGACGATCCCTGAAAACCTAGCCGGATTGAGCTACTCAGATCCATTAGGTATTGAAGTTGGCGACTTGTCTGACTCTAATTCTGTAGCAGCTGACCAAGAAGTCGATACCTCTATCTTTGGTAACTTGAAAGACAAGTTTGTATCTGGTCATGCGGCATTCGCTTACTTGATTCTTATCCTGCTTTACACGCCTTGTGTGGCCGCGATGGGTGCTTATGTTCGTGAATTTGGTCAGACGTTTGCACGCTTCATCGCGGTTTGGACGATGGCTCTTGGTTACTTTGGTGCGACGTTCTACTACCAAGCGGCAAACTTTGCTGCGCATCCTGTGACAAGTGCAGTATGGATGGTGGCGATTGCTGGTGGTTTTGTGGTGACGTATCGCGTCTTCAAGAAAGTGGGCAGTAAGCAGAAAGCACTAGAGGTGCAAGTCGTATGATTTTAACTGAACTTCATCAATACATTGATAGCCACGGCGTTGCGGCTCGTAAAGAGCTCGCTGCAAAGTTTGGCATGAGTGAAGATGGCGTCGATGCGATGCTGAGTGTTTGGGTCAAGAAAGGGAAAGTTTCTCGCTTGGTCGATACGAATAAGCATGGTCATACAACGCGTATTCGCTACACCATCAGCAAACAAGATGGTTTGTCGCTTAACGTGATGATGTAGTTCGGTCTTCAGACTCTCGTTGAAAAAGGCGAGATTAGAAAATGACAAAGCCGCTTATCTAAGATGAGCGGCTTTTTGTTATGTGTCTTTTCTGAAGTGTTTTGCTTTAAAGCTCAATGAGATGAACTCGAATTATGCTTTCTTGAAGATAGAGCTCAGTGACAGAACGTTTTGGATACGAGTCAGGATAGCGGCTTGATCTTCTTCACTGCGCTGTTCACCTGTGGTATTGCCCCACACTGGACCAGGCCATGCAACATCATCTTTGAAACGTGCGATATGGTGGATGTGCAGTTGTGGAACCATGTTACCTAGTGCGCCTAGGTTGAGCTTATCTGGCTGGAACGTCGCTTCTAATGCTTGGCTTACTGCTTGAGATTCGTGTAAGAACTGCTGTTGTTCTTTCATTGGTAAGTGGTGCAACTCTTTTAGGTTGGCACGTTTTGGTACCAAGATAACCCAAGGCACTGCGTTATCTTTGTGTAGCAGGGCTAAGCTCAGTGGAAATTCGCCGATAAGTGTGGTGTCTTTCGCAAGTTGCGGGTGAAGTTCGAAGCTCATGATCTTTCCAATTAATTGTTTTACATGAGTATAAGGTCGGAGTTTGAATGTGGCTAGGGCTTACGTTCTCAATAAGCAGATTCCCTATCACGTTCGTCCCTCACTGTAGGGAATGATGGTGAGAAGAGGGATAACGATTTGGTGTGGTTTGATGGCGCATCATTGATGTTGTCTTGGATTCACTACACCTATTCTCGTCATCTCCTAGAGCGACGAATGAGCGTAATAGGAGATCTCTTGCTGTGTAGGTTAGCTAATCGCTTAAATAATCGAGTAAACAAACCTCCAGACAAAAAAAAGGTTGACGCTTTCACGTCAACCTTTCTAATTTTCTCGAATCTCGAATCTCGAATCTCGAATCTCGAATCTCGAATCTCGAATCTCGAATCTCGAATCTCGAATCTCGAATCGCTTACATGCGCTCTAGAGTGTCGATACCTAGAAGCGATAGACCTTGCTTGATCGTCTTCGCTGTTAGTGCAGCAAGCTTCAGACGGCTCTGCTTAACAGCTTCGTCTTCAGCAACTAGGATAGGGCACGCTTCGTAGAAGCTAGAGAATTGACCAGCTAGTTCGAACAGGTAGCTACACATGATGTGTGGTTGACCTTCACGAGCAACAGACTGAACTGCTTCTTCAAACTGTAGAAGTTTCGCGATAAGTGCTTTCTCTTTCTCTTCAGTGATTTTGATTTCACCTTCAAGAGAGTCCATAGAAATGCCAGCTTTAGCAAATACAGAAGCAACACGAGTGTATGCGTACTGCATGTATGGTGCTGTGTTGCCTTCGAATGCAAGCATGTTGTCCCAATCGAACACGTAGTCAGTAGTGCGGTGCTTAGAAAGGTCTGCGTACTTAACCGCTGCCATAGCAACAGTGTTCGCGATCGCTTTCTTCTCGTCTTCTGCTAGTTCTGGGTTCTTAGATTCGATTAGCTGCGCTGCACGAACTTCGGCTTCATCAAGAAGATCAGCAAGACGAACAGTACCGCCTGCACGAGTCTTGAATGGTTTACCGTCTTTACCTAGCATCATGCCGAATGCGTGGTGCTCAAGAGAAACAGATTCTGGGATGTAACCTGCTTTACGAACGATAGTCCAAGCTTGCATTAGGTGCTGGTGTTGACGTGAGTCGATGAAGTAAAGAACGCGGTCTGCGCCTAGTTCTTCAAAACGGTATTTTGCACAAGCAATGTCGGTTGTTGTGTAAAGGAAGCCGCCGTCGCGTTTCTGGATGATAACGCCCATTGGGTCACCATCTTTGTTTTTGTATTCGTCTAGGAATACAACTTGTGCGCCGTCATCTTCTTTAGCAAGACCTTGCTCTTTTAGGTCAGCAACAATAGTTGGAAGCATGTGGTTGTACATGCTTTCGCCCATTACGTCATCACGTGTTAGAGACACGTTTAGACGATCGTAGTTGCGTTGGTTTTGAATCATTGTTACGTCAACAAGCTTCTTCCACATCTCTGCGCAGAACTCGTCGCCGCTTTGCAGTTTAACAACGTAGCCACGTGCTTTAACTGCGAACTCTTCGTCTTCATCGTAGAGCTTTTTAGATTCACGGTAGAAGCCTTCAAGGTCAGCAAGTTCCATTGAAACTTCACCAGACTCAGCCTGAACGCGCTCAAGGTTTGCGATAAGCATACCAAATTGAGTACCCCAGTCACCGATGTGGTTAGCACGGATAACGTTGTGGCCTAGAAATTCTAGAGTACGAACTACTGCATCACCGATGATAGTTGAACGTAGGTGACCAACGTGCATTTCTTTAGCAACGTTTGGCGCAGAGTAATCCGCAACAATAGTTTGCGTTTCAGCAACGGCAACACCAAGGCGAGAGTCAGCCAATGCTGCGTCTGCTTGTTTGGCTAGGAAAGCTTCATCTAGGAAGATGTTTAGGAAACCCGGACCTGCGATTTCAACTTTAGACGCGATACCGTCTAGGTTTAGAACGTCCAATACTTTTTGAGCAAATTCTCGTGGGTTAGTGCCTAGTCGTTTAGCAACGCCCATAACGCCGTTTGCTTGGTAGTCACCAAACTGTGGTTTTGCAGATTGACGAACAGCAGCAGGAGAGCCTGCAGGTGCGCCAGCGGCTTCTAGAGCCTGAGATACTTTGTCATTAATAAGTGCTTGGATATTCACACGCGTTTCCTTCAATTCAAGGATGATAAGAGTGGCCGTTAATTCTTGGTCATTAAATTGGTTAATTATGCTTCTAGTTAACGATTTAATGCCAAAATCAGCAGCAGACTCTGTTTAAGTTCACAGAAATGGCGGTAATCATACCAATTTTGTGCGGTTTCTTATAGGTCGAATTGATAGAAAATTAACATTTCCTGAGTGGTTTTTGACAATCGACTTTTAGCAAGACGCGTTTGCATGTTTAAGGAGCGAAAAGAACATAGTTATTGAGTGTTTTTTGTAAAAGCAACGCTTGTTGCAAAAGGCAAAACTGATAACATGCAGCCATTATTTGGAGAACACAGACAATGATGATGAGCCTGAAGCAAGCTGAACTAGAACCACAACAAATGATCGCCCGCCTTGATACTTTTATGGCAAAAATCGAGAGCCTAGGAAATACATTAGGTTTGGATTTAAGCTTTGCTCAAGCGGATCATATTGCGCTGCGAATCAATGACACTGAGCTAGCGAAATCTGCCCATCAAGCGTGGTCTGAGTACGGCTCTATGATTTCTGAGGCGATGATTAATGGTCGTCCAATTGTGGTGTTGGCTTTCGATGAACCCTTGCAAAGCCTTGGCTGGAAAATTGAATGTTTGGAGCTGCCATATCCAGCAGAAGGTAAGATTTACCCAAGCCAAGATTGGGAACATGTAGAGTTTGTGATTCCTTCTCATGCCCAAACAGCTGATGAGTATCTAGCGGATCTTAAAGAAACTTACCCGCAGTTCGCTGCTAACTTTGAAACGCTGGGTGAGCAAGGCGTTAAGATCAAACTCTCTAGCCCGAAAGGCGAGGGTGAACGCTTGAATAACCCAACAGTGGCTTTTAAACATCAAGGGATTTGCATCAAGCTGCATCCACACTCTTTGAAGAAGATTGTGGAATCAGAACAGGCTTAATTTGAATAGAGAGTTGCTAGGAAAGAGATTCCTGATCTCGCCTTGGCTCGTCGGAATGACGGGGTGTTCGATGAAATTTGCCAGAGTCTATCTTTGGATAGTGACAGACTGAGCGTTCGAGAGCGTATGTTAGAGCCTATAGCTCGAAGGTTCATCACCGAGTTCGTCATTCCCGATAGCGACGAAGGAGCGTAGTCGGGAATCTCTCAAAGCGAGTCTGATCATCAGATACAAAAAACGCGCGATGGGCTTTCCCTATTGCGCGTTTTTTATTGGGTTCTAACTGGAAGTCTTACCGGAAATCGAATATCCGATTTACAGAATTACAGTCTTGTTGCCGTAAACAAACACATGATCATTGATCACCTTGTTTAACGCCTTACTTAATACATTCTTCTCTACGTCACGACCGGCTTGTGCCATGTCTTTCGCGCTGAAGTTGTGATCCACAGGGATAACATCTTGCTTGATGATTGGACCTTCATCCAAATCATTCGTCACAAAGTGTGCCGTTGCGCCAATGATCTTCACGCCGCGCTCATACGCTTGTTGGTATGGCTTCGCGCCAATAAATGCTGGCAAGAAGCTGTGGTGGATATTGATGATCTTGTGGTGGTATTTTTCAACAAAACCTGGTGTCAGCACTCGCATGTACTTAGCCAAAACAAGGTAATCCGCCTCGTACTGGTCAATCACTTCTAGCATCTTTTTCTCATGTTCTTCACGGTTTAGCCCTTCGTGAGAAACATGGTGGTAAGGGATGTCAAAACGCTCGGTTAGGCTTTGTAGAATGTCGTAGTTACCGACAACGGCCGCAATTTCAACGTCTAAGCTGCCATCGAAGTTCTTCATTAGAATGTCGCCAAGGCAGTGTGCTTCCTTGGTCACGAGTATCACAACACGCTTGCGAGACGAATCAACAAGCTTACGTTTCGTATTTGGTGGCAGGGCTTGGTCTAAATCGGCAAGCAAGGTTTCATCATTGAAATAGCCTTCCAGCTCGGTGCGCATAAAGAAGTGGCCACTTTTGTTATCTACGAACTCATTGTTGTGAATAATATTGAGTTGGTGCTTATAACAAATATTGGTGATCTTAGAGATGAGGCCGGGGGCATCAGTACAATGTGTTAGTAAAGTTTTTCTTTCCATTTGCATCTTACTTCCATGAAATGTTGCACTTATTATATGAAATCGGGATTCTTCAAATTTAATGCAGGCCGTCGAACGGTGAACTGAGCCGCAATATCACCGTTATAATTAATCTATTATCAAGTTGGTTTCAACAAATTCTGCTGCTCATTTATCGCTTTGATAAATTGTTTGATATAGAAATATCAGTTTTTAGATAGAAAAACAGGCAGAAGCTTCATTTTTAAAAGTTTTGACCGTAGTACGCATTTGAACTTCAACCGAGGCATTTACGCCTTGGCCAAAAATAGAGGTGATACTTATGGATAAAGAGTTACTAGCCAAAAAACTGTACTGCAAGCGAGTGAATTCATTGGCGAGAGGTACCGAATTAGATGGTCATGTTCTAGATGAAATGTGGGAAAGTAAGACCTCACCAACCGATGCAGCGAAAGCCATACAGCCTGGTGATAACCATTTTGAAGGTGCTCCTTGGCTATCACGTTATCTCAGTCGAAAATAAAAACGATTCTCTAATTCCTACTTCTTCAATTCTTACCTTCAAGGTAACTTAAGCCACGTCAAGCCAAACCAAACACCTCCGGTGCGAAGTCATTCTTGATTCGCGCCGGCTCACTAAACCTGCCATAATTCTCCTTCTCTTTTTCTAAACTTCGTACTCTATGATATCTAAAACGTTTTCTGCTGATGGCGCTCTGGGCAAAGCTATCCCTGGGTTTCAACCAAGACAAGCTCAGTTAGACATGGCTGAAGCGGTTTCACAAGCTATTGAAAATCAAAGCCAGTTGGTTGTTGAGGCTGGAACAGGTACTGGTAAGACGTTTGCTTACCTAGTGCCTGCGCTGCTTAGTGGCAAGAAAACCATCATTAGTACGGGGTCTAAAAACCTTCAAGAACAGCTGTTTCACCGAGATTTACCCTTGATGGTCGATGCGCTTGGCTTTTATGGTCAAGTTGCGTTGCTCAAAGGACGTTCAAACTATTTGTGTTTGGACAGACTCAGCCGCCAAATGATCGAGAGTCATGGTGCTCATACCGATCCAACGCTGCTGGCTCAGTTAGTCAAAGTTCGTAGTTGGTCGTCATCCACTCAAACGGGTGATTTAGGCGATTGTGATGATATCGCTGAAGACAGCCCGGTTATTCCAACCATTACCTCGACCAATGATAATTGCTTGGGTAAAGAGTGCCCAAGCTATACCGATTGCTTTGTGCTTAAAGCGCGTAAAAAAGCGATGGATTCCGATGTGGTGGTCGTAAACCACCACCTTTTCCTAGCTGATTTGGCGATCAAAGAAACCGGATTTGGCGAATTGATACCTGAAGCTGACGTGTTTATTTTCGATGAAGCACATCAACTTCCTGACATCGCCAGCCAGTACTTCGGACAATCGGTTTCCAGTCGACAGATCCAAGAGTTAGCCAAAGACATTGAAATTGCTTACCGAACTGAAGCCAAAGACATGCGTCAGCTACAGAAAGTAGGGGATAGGCTCGTTCAATCGTCAGCCGATCTGCGTATTGTGCTTGGTGATACCGGCTTTCGTGGTAACTGGCGCGAAGCTTTGAAATCCGAGTCGATTGCACGCGAGTTAGTTCGTTTGCAAGATGCTCTGCAACTTGCTGTTGATGTATTGAAGTTAGCACTTGGGCGAAGCCAGCTGTTAGATACCGCTTTCGAACGCGCAAATATGATTAAGTCGCGTATCGAACGTGTGTGCGATGTGTCGATCACTGGCTATTCGTATTGGTATGACACTACACCGCGCCACTTTGCTCTGCATATCACACCGCTTTCTGTCGCCGATAAATTCCACGAACAGATTGAGCTGAAGCCGGGCGCATGGGTGTTTACCTCAGCAACCTTGGCGGTGTCGGATGATTTCGAACACTTTACTTCTCGATTAGGGTTAAAACCGTCGGCACAGTTTTCACTGCCGAGCCCGTTTGATTATCCGAATCAAGCGCGCTTGTGTGTGCCTCGTTATCTTCCAGAACCGAATAGCTCCGGTCTCGCGGATAAGCTAGTAAGAATGCTGACTCCTGTGATTGAGCAAAACCAAGGCCGCTGTTTCTTCTTGTGTACTTCACACAGCATGATGAAAGAGTTGGGGGAGCGATTCCGTGAAACCCTCTCGGTTCCCGTTCTATTGCAAGGTGAGACAAGTAAGCAAAAAACCTTAGCCGAATTCATGGAATTAGGTAACGCATTGCTGGTGGCTACAGGTGCTTTCTGGGAGGGGATAGATGTTAGGGGCGACGCATTAAGCTGTGTTATCATCGATAAATTGCCCTTTACAGCCCCTGATGACCCTTTACTTAAGGCTCGAATCGAGGACTGTAAGCTAAAAGGGGGTGATCCTTTTGCACAAGTACAGTTGCCAGACGCTGTGATTACCTTGAAACAAGGTGTCGGCCGATTGATACGTGACAAGCGCGATAATGGTGCTTTGATTATTTGCGATAACCGATTGGTGACTCGCGATTACGGTGGCATATTTTTGGCGAGTTTACCGCCTATCCCTCGTACACGTGACTTAGGGGTCATTAAAGAATTCTTAGCTAAAGACCATTCAACCGCTGCTGAGTAATTGGCATTGTTGAGTTTAGCCATTATTTTTAGATTAGATAACGAATATTTGAGACACAAATGAGCGCGAAAATTCTTGCAGTAGATACCGCAACTGAAAACTGTTCAGTTGCATTAGTAATTGGTGACCAGGTGTTCGCACGTAGCGAAGAGGCTCCTCGAGACCATACGAAGAAAATTCTACCTATGGTGGATGAAGTACTGAAAGAAGCGAATGTCGCTTTAACCGATATCGATGCTATCGCGTTTGGCCAAGGCCCAGGCAGTTTCACGGGTGTGCGTATTGGTATTGGTATTGCTCAGGGCTTGGCTTTTGGTGCGGATTTACCAATGATTGGTGTCTCTACACTGGCAGCGATGGCGCAAGGCAGCTACCGTAAATTTGGTGAAACTCATGTAGCAACAGCGATTGATGCGCGTATGAGCGAAGTGTACTGGGCTCGTTACAGCCGCGAACAAGATGGTCGTTGGACTGCGGTTGATGCCGAATGTGTAACGCCACCAAGTGAACTGGCTGCGCAGTTAGAAGCAGATTCTGAAATATGGGCGAAAGTCGGTACCGGCTGGGAAGCTTATGCCGAGCATATGGATACACTTGCGATCAACACCAAAGCGTGTGAAGTGCTATTCCCAGAAGCTCAAGATATGGCGTTCCTTGCTCAATTTGCTTACGCAGAAGGTAAAGCGGTTGCAGCAGAAGAATCTGAGCCAGTTTATCTTCGTGACAAAGTGACTTGGAAGAAACTGCCAGGTCGCGAATAATTTTTACAAGGTTCTGATGCAAATTAGGTCTAAATGCGTATTATTTAGATTTGAGAGGGCAGATATTTAGTCATGGTATCAATTAACAACTTACCTCCTTCTTCGATAGGCAGCACGTCTAAGCCGAATCGAATTAAAAAGAAGGAGCAGGCAAAAAAATCTGATGCTAGCACTGCGGTTGGGCAACCGACTAAGGTGGCTAATGCTGTTTCTCACTCTATTCGTCAAGTTAAAGAGTCTGAACTACACAAGGCTCAAATCCAGTATGATCTTCCAGAAGGCCGAGGACGTAAGGCTATGGAAGAGTATATGGATGTAATGAATCAGGCGAAGAAAGAAGAACTTGCAAAGCTTATCGGTGTCGATATCTACATCTAGAGCTTCTTATTAATGCCTGTTTAAGGACCAGAACCATGTCAAATTATCTCTCTAAATTACGCTTAATAGCCCTTTCTCTTGGTGTCTTGGTACTTGCCGGGTGTTCATCACTTCCTAGCGAACTTGAAGCAAAATCAGAGCCTGTAATTAGTGATTACCAACAGTGGGTCGACCAACTACCGGAGGCGAAAAGTGTTCGATTAGGTGGCGTTATCTCTAAAGTGACCAACTTGAAAGATAAGACTCGAATCGAAGTTGCTAATATGCCGATTTCGAGTAGCGGTAAGCCAGACCTAGACGCAGAGCCAAGCGGACGTTTTGTTGGTTATATTGAAGGGTATGTTGAGCCTCTAAGCTTTGCAGAAGGTCGTCTGATTACTTTGGTTGGTCAGTCAAGCGGGAGTGAAGATGGAAAAATAGGGGAATACCCTTACACCTTCCCTGTAATGAAAGTGGACAACCAACGACTGTGGAACATTACTGAGCGCGTTGTTGTTAATGATTTTGCACCAACCTACTACTCGTGCAGAAGTTTACATTGTCGCAGTTTTCAAACGATGCCAAGACAAGGTCGAGTGATACAGGACGTAGAGTAATTAACTTTTTAGACGTTGATTGCGCAAACAGATGGAACTAAGTGTTTGATGATTGAAAAGTCATACTCCCTCGCGAGCGGGACGCTTGCAACACAACAGATTGGCAACCCACAAACGACCGCAACGACGGTCGTTTTTATTCATGGGTGGTTGGACAATTCGTCCAGTTTTAACCAGGTTATGCAGCAAGTCGCCAAGTTTGCGCCCAATGCTCACCTTATTGCTATCGACCTTTTCGGACACGGCTTCTCGTCGCACAAATCGGGAAGTTACTACCCATTTCATGATTATATTGATGACTTGCATCAGTTGGTGACTAAATTATCGCCAAACAGACTGGTACTGGTAGGACATTCACTTGGTGCATTGATCGCAAGTTGCTATAGTGCCGCCTTTCCTGAAAAGGTGTCAGGATTAATTCAAATTGAAGGTCACGGACCTCTTTCAGAAGCTCCCCAAGAAACGGTTTCTCGCTTGAGAGATGGGGTACTCAGTCGTCTTCGACAGCGAAGAAAGCCTTCACGTCCTCTGGCAAGCCTTGAGGATGCTATTAAGCTGAGAGCTCACGCCAATCAAATCAATGCTGAATTAATTGCTCCTATTGTCGAGCGAGGAATTGTCGAGTTAGATAACTCTTGGCAATGGCGATGCGACCCTAACCTAAAATGTGACTCGTTATATCGAATGTCACAGGCGCACGCTGAAGCGATCATGGCGGCTATTGAATGCCCTCAATTAATAGTTTTAGGAAATGATGGATTCCGACATTTGCAGCATAATCGCTACAAATCAGCCCATAGTTCTCTGAATATAGAGACTGTTCCTGGCGGACATCATTGCCATTTAGAGAGCCCGGAGCTAGTTTCAGAGCTAATTCTTGGTGTAGTTAACAAAATTTAAACAAGTGTTTGAGCCTTTTAGTGCTCATGCACTAAAGCTGTGCTGTAATACCGCAATGATAAAAAGCGGCGAAGCAGTCGTCAGCTGATAAACGAGGAGTAACATAGTGGACAAACCTTGGCTTTCACGTTATCCAAGTGACGTACCAGAAACGATCAACCCAGATCAGTACCCATCTCTTGTAGAAATGTTTGAACAGTCGGTACAGAAGTACGCGGACCAACCTGCATTCGAGAACATGGGCTCGATTATGACATTCCGTAAGCTTGAAGAGCGCAGCCGTGCTTTTGCCGCTTACCTACAGAATGACTTGAAACTGAAGAAGGGCGATCGCGTCGCGCTAATGATGCCAAACCTACTGCAATACCCAATTGCACTATTTGGTGTATTGCGTGCAGGTATGATTGCAGTGAACGTCAACCCACTGTACACACCTCGTGAGCTTGAACATCAACTGAACGATTCTGGTGCAAAGGCGATTGTTATCGTATCTAACTTTGCGAGCACGCTAGAGAAAGTCGTTGATAACACGCCGGTTAAACACGTTGTTCTAACTAGCCTAGGGCAAATGCTGCCACGCGCGAAAGGGACAATTGTCGACTTTGTAGTGAAATACGTAAAAGGCATGGTGCCTAAGTATGATCTGCCGGGTGCTATCTCATTCAGAAAAGCGCTGCACAAAGGTCGTCGTCTTCAATATGTGAAACCGTTCATGGCGGGTGATGACATCGCGTTCCTACAGTACACTGGTGGTACAACAGGTGTAGCGAAGGGCGCAATCCTAACGCACCGCAATATGATTGCGAACGTACTTCAAGCGAAAGGGGCTTACGGTCCTGTTCTGCAAGAAGGCCGCGAGTTGGTTGTAACGGCATTACCGCTTTACCACGTATTTGCACTGACGGTGAACTGCTTACTGTTTGTTGAGATGGGTGGTCGTAACCTTCTAATTACTAACCCTCGTGACATTCCTGGCTTTATTAAAGAGCTGCAAAAGGTTCCGTTTACCGCAATTACCGGCGTAAACACCTTGTTTAATGCGCTAGTTAATAACGAAGATTTCCACGAGTTGGATTTCAGTAACCTACGCCTATCTGTTGGCGGCGGCATGGCGGTTCAACGCGCTGTTGCTGAGCAATGGAAGAAAGCGACAGGCATTCACCTATTGGAAGGCTATGGCTTAACTGAGTGTTCACCACTGGTAACGGGTAACCCATACGACCTGAAAGACTACACAGGTGCTATCGGCCTACCAGTACCATCGACAGAAGTTCGTATTGTTGATGATGAAGGTAAGGTTATTGCTAATGACCAAGTAGGCGAGCTACAAGTTCGTGGCCCTCAAGTGATGCAAGGTTACTGGCAGCGCCCTGAAGCGACCAAAGAAGTGATCGATCAAGACGGTTGGTTATCGACAGGTGACATCGTTAAGTTTGATGACGAAGGCTTGTTGTACATCGTTGACCGTAAGAAGGACATGATTCTTGTATCAGGCTTCAACGTCTACCCGAACGAGATTGAAGACGTTGTGGCTCTGCATGGTAAAGTGCTTGAAGTAGCAGCTATCGGTCAACCTCATGAAGTGTCTGGTGAATTGGTTAAGATCTACGTTGTGAAGCGTGACCCTAGCCTGACCAAAGAAGACATTATCGCGCACTGTCGCGAGCACTTAACGGGTTACAAAATCCCTAAATTAGTCGAGTTCAGAGATGATCTTCCAAAGACTAACGTAGGTAAGATCTTACGCCGCGTACTGCGTGAAGAAAACGATGCAGAACTTGCGAAACGCGCTAGCGAATAATTAGCCCGTTTGCGCGAAAGTACTGCACCAAAACCATTGAGGCGCTTAATCTAAGCGAGCGCTGAAAAATGGTGTTAGAATGCCGACAGTTAATGTCGGCATTTTTGTATCCGGCGATCAAATAGAAACCTGTGAGAGTTTTTGTGGATTATCAAATCATTACCCAATTGAAAGACCTTGAGCGAGTTTGCCAACAAGCACGTGAAGCCGATGTCGTTATGCTTGATACGGAGTTCGTTCGTACTAGAACCTATTACCCTCAATTAGGCTTGATTCAGTTATTTGATGGTGAAACGCTGTCACTGATTGACCCTATTGCTCTTGATGACATGACACCGTTCGTTACCTTGTTGAAAGACGCATCAGTATTGAAAGTGCTGCACGCGTGCGGTGAAGATTTGGAAGTGTTCCAGAACGCATTTGGCTGTACACCAACACCAATGGTTGATACACAGATCATGGCGGCTTTCTTAGGTCATGGTTTATCAACGGGCTTTGCTGCTCTGGTTTCAGAGTTTGTCGGTGTCGATCTCGATAAGAGTGAATCTCGCACAGACTGGCTAGCGCGTCCGCTTTCTCAAAAGCAATTGGACTACGCAGCGGCAGACGTGCATTACCTAATGCCAATGTACAACAAGCTTCTAGAAAAAGTGATGGAAGCTGGCTGGTGGGAAGCGGCTCAGCAAGAGTCTGATTTACAAGTTGCCAAGCGCATTCGTAAAGTAAACCCAGATACAGCCTACCTTGATATTAAAGGGGCGTGGCAGCTTAAACCTAAGCAATTAGCGATCTTACGACCTCTAGCAACTTGGCGTCTAAAAGAAGCAATCAAGCGCGATTTAGCGCTGAACTTTGTCTTCAAAGAACAAGACCTATGGGCTGTGGCGCGTTTTGCGATGAAAGATCCCAAGCACATGGAGCAAGAGGGTTTTGATTACCGCTCTGTGCGTCGCCATGGTGCGAAGATCAGCTCAATCGTAAAGTTAGCGGAACATACACCAGAAGAAGAGTACCCAGCACCAGTAGAACGTCTAATGGACTTCCCTGGCTACAAGCAACTGTTCAAAGTGCTGAAAGATGAAGTGAAAACAGCATCACAACACAGTGGTTTGGCGACGGAATTCTTGGCATCGAAGAAGCAACTTAACCAAATGTTAAGCTGGGTGTGGAAGCACGATCGTAACCCAGAAAAGCTGCCTGATGTTATGCAAGGCTGGCGTTTAGATGTGGTTGGCGAAAAGCTGAGTAAAGCGATCAAATAACCGCTTGCTGCTTTAAAGCCTAACTTAGTTACAGTTATAAACTGCACATACAAAAAAGAGAGCCTAGGCTCTCTTTTTTATTCAATCAATACAAGCAAGTGTATTACCTGCCAATCTTGTTCAGAAAGATTATCGATCTTCTTCTGGAAGCTTAACATTCAACTCTAACACTGAGATGTCGTCATCTTTGTGTTCAAAAGTCAGATCAACCATTGATGGATCGACCTCAACGTACTTGGCAATACACTTCAAGATGTCTTCTTTTAGTTGCGGCAGGTAAGACGGCGCTGGGTCGTCATGGCTGCGTCGTTCGGCAACAATGATCTGCAAACGTTCTTTGGCTAGGTTTGCGGTTGTCTTTTTCTGTGGTCTAAAAAACTCTAATAATGACATTGTGCATTAGCCCCCGAACAGTCGTTTGAAGATGCCTTTCTTCTGTTCCGTTAAGAAGCGGAAGTCAACTTGGCTACCCAGTAGTCGCTCTACAGTATCATTGTAAGCCATACCTGCGTCGGTTGCTTCGTCAAAGATAACTGGAACACCCTTGTTCGATGCGTTCAGTACCGCTTGGCTCTCTGGAATTACACCCAGTAGAGAGATGTGCAGGATTTCTTCAACGTCTTCAACACTGAGCATCTCACCTTGAGTTACACGTGCTGGGTTGTAGCGAGTCAATAGAAGGTGTGTTTTCACTGGCTCTAAGCCGTCTTCAGAACGACGAGATTTAGAGTCAAGAATACCTAGAATACGGTCTGAATCGCGTACTGAAGAGACTTCTGGGTTGGTGGTTACAATCGCTTCATCAGCGAAGTACAACGCCATAAGAGCGCCTTGTTCGATACCCGCAGGAGAATCACAGATGATGAAATCAAAGCCCATTTCATCCAGTTCATCAAATACACGACGAACACCATCTTTTGTTAGTGCGTCTTTATCACGAGTTTGAGAAGCAGGAAGAATGAACAGGTTCTCTGTGCGCTTGTCTTTGATCATCGCTTGGTTCAGCGTCGCTTCACCATTGATAACATTAACGAAGTCGTACACAACACGACGCTCACAACCCATGATTAAATCTAGGTTACGCAGACCGATATCAAAGTCGATAACTGCGGTTTTCTTTCCTTTTAAAGCCAGACCCGAGGCAATAGCTGCACTGGAGGTCGTTTTGCCTACCCCGCCTTTACCTGACGTTACAACGATAATGCGTGCCATTCTGTTTTCCTTTTATTTCTCTTATATTGCGAGGACATCAACGTGTAATACATCGTTTGCCATACTGAACATGGTTTTCTTCTGCCAGTACTCGCTTTCAATTTGATCGCTGAGCCAGTAATTTCCAGCAATGGAAACCAGCTCGGCTTGTAAGTCATTACAAATTATTTTTGCTTCAGTTT
Organism: Vibrio sp. 10N.261.51.C6; assembly: GCF_041471785.1. NCBI lineage: Bacteria > Pseudomonadati > Pseudomonadota > Gammaproteobacteria > Vibrionales > Vibrionaceae > Vibrio > Vibrio sp. 10N.261.51.C6. Next base: position 24,798 of record NZ_JBFRPB010000066.1, read on the forward strand.
GACCACTTGCACCTGCAATCGCACGGCCGCGTAAAGTGCCATGAATATGGATGCTGCCATCGGCAATCACTTCCGCGCCTGCACTCACATGGCTGAGTATCAATAGATCGCCATCTTTCGCATAAACCTGCTGACCAGAACGAATAGGGGTTCTAATCACTTTGATTGGTGCCATTTTCGCTGGAGCTTGAGATGGCGACTTGCTTGCCGTCATCACTGCAAAACCGGCTTCTTTAGCGAGGTTTTGCATTCGCTTATCAGAACAGCCTGCCACACCAACCGGGATCATGCCCGCTTGAGATATACCATTTTTAAGTTGCACAAAATCGATATCGCCCGCGACTTTACTGATGTTGATAACAACAGGTGCGGCAGCGAAAAACGTAGGTGCTTGGTCTACTTTCTCTTGAAGAAAAGAGACTGCATTTTCGACTTGATCATCGGATAAGTGCAAAACAGATAGCGTAAAGCTGCTACCTTTTAGATCTGGGTTACTAGACATCGAAAAACTACAGGACCTCAATAGCGGATTAGTACAATTTCTTTATCAATAAAATAAAGGGCATTGCCTGAAACTAGGTTTATCATGTTATATTCCCAAACCAAGCACAGCAAGTAATCTTGTTGTCAAATGGACGTTTTGTTCCCAATATTTCCCTAACATAAACTATTGATCTCGCAAGTGAGAGTTTTGTAGTCATAATCAATTAAAAGGTTTGTCATGCTGTGTTCTATATATAAAAGCTCAAAGAAAGAAGGAACATACCTTTATATCCCTAAGAAGGATGATTTTTCACAAGTTCCTGACGCATTGATGCAAATGTTTGGTAAACCTAGTTTTGTAATGGTAATTAAAATGGATGGCCGTAAACTGGCTCAAGTAAACATCGAAAAAGTGAAAGAATCACTGAATACCGATGGTTTCTTTTTACAGGTTCCGCCACCACCAGTTAACGAACTTGAGCTTCATAAAGAGCGTAAAGCTCAACAGAAATCTCAAGACGAAGAGTGATAGCCACCTCAATTCAAGGAGGAGTGATCGTTGAGTAAATTTTCGAAAACCATATTGGCTGTGTCGGCATTACTATTGGGTAATAGCCTGACCATAAGTTCAGTACAAGCTGAAGAACTGAGCTTCGAGCAATATGTAGAAAAACTAAAACAACAAGGCCGTGAAGAAGGCATCTCTGAAGCGATCATTGATGAAGCCTTTGATGGTGTAACGTTTAAGCCAAGAGCGGTAAAAGCCGACAAAAACCAACCTGAGAAAAAACTGACTCTGGATGAATACATTCCACGAGCGGTTCCAGATTGGAAAGTGAAGCAAGCAAGGTCACTCTACAAGGAGCATTACACCGCGTTAAAGCGTATTGGTGATGAATATGGTGTTCAACCAAGATTCATTGTCGCGCTATGGGGCGTTGAGAGTAATTTTGGTAAGTTCACGGGCAATTACAGCGTTATCGACGCCCTAACGACCATGGCTTATGAAGGACGCCGAGAAGCTTTCTTCCGTAGCGAAGCGATGGCGGCATTGAAGATTCTTGATCAAGGCCATATTGCACCAAAAGAGATGAAAGGCTCTTGGGCTGGTGCGATGGGTCAACCTCAGTTTATGCCAAGCTCATTCTTAGCTTACGCCGCTGATGGCAGTGGTGATGGCAAGAAAGACATTTGGGGCACTGAAGAAGACGTATTTGCTTCGGCGGCCAATTATCTCAGCCAATCAGGGTGGGATGACAAATATACTTGGGGTCGTCAGGTTCATGTTCCGTCAACTGTGTCGATCGATTTACAAGGTCGAGACGAAGACAAAGCGAAATACTTAAAAGAGTGGTCTGAACTCGGTATTAAACGCTATGACGATCGCCCACTGCCAACACTTGATGAAGACATTAAAGCTTGGTTAATCATGCCGGATGATGAAACCGGACGTTCGTACCTCATTTATAACAACTACAATGTGTTAATGAAGTGGAATCGTTCTTACTACTTTGCTTTGGCAGTAAGCCACCTAGCCGACAGAATTAAGTTTGATTAACAGACCTAAGTCGCTTTGAATAGCATTTGGCCTATCATAGGCAGAACGAACTAAAGGACTCTTCGGAGTCCTTTTTGATTTTATATTTCAGAGATTTAATAAGGTGATCTTGTGCTAACAGATAGAGCTGCACAGATGGTGATATTCCATGCGCTGATCAAGCACGAAGGCTTTACCAGTGCTGCAAAAAGCTTGAACGTTTCGGTGTCTCATATCAGTAAGCAAGTCGCTTTGCTTGAAGACTCAATCGGCATCAAGTTGGTACAACGAACCACACGAAGCCTCACGCTGACTGAAGCGGGAGACGTATTCTATCAACATTGTGAGCAGCTGTTTAACACGGTGAAAGCAGCTCAGATGGATATGGACAGCCAGCGCGATGATATCTCTGGAATACTACGCGTCGGGTTGTCGCAGTCATTTGGCACACTCCATATCATTCCGGCGATTGATCAACTCAGACAGCTTTATCCTCAATTGAGAATCGAGGTCCACTTGTTCGACTATAAGGTGGACATGATTGAAGAGCGCTTGGATCTCTGGATCACCAACAATGAAGATTTGCCTGAAGGTTACATTGCGCAGCGATTAGCCGACAGTCAGTTTGTGGTGGCTGCGTCACCGGATTATCTGATTAAGGCTGGGACGCCACATGTACCTTCCGATTTGATTGACCATAACTGTCTTATCTATCGCAGCCGTGAACGAGATTACACATCGTGGGCGTTTGACAACGGGCAAGAAAACCTCAGCGTCAAAGTCGCGGGCGATTACTCAGTCGATTTGGCTGAGGCAGTACGAGACGCGGCAGTATCAGGGTGGGGCGTTGCTTATTTGGCGACTTACTTAGTGAAAGAAGAGTTTAGAACGGGCAAGCTCATTCAAGTATTGCCAGAGTGGAGAGCCAGTCAGCTGATGCCATTCTATGCCGTTTACCCGAGCCGAAAGAATATGCCGAAGAAGCTTTCGGCAGTGATTGAGTTCATTAAAGATCATATCGGGTCGCCGACGTATTGGGACAAAAACCTCAAAACTTGCGTTGAACTGCATCGCTAACTGTTTCCTAATCTATAAATATAATTTCCATATGGAAAAAGTACGCTTTTTAATCAAAGTTAATTATTAAAATTCAATAACTTAATTATACTCATAGTTAAATCGTGATTACCCCAACATCACATTAACAACCTCAGCTTGCCGCAAACGATTTCCTCTATAGAATGCGTCGCCTTTCCTATCTACAACTTTTAGGTTGACGCACATGGCTTCGCTACTTGGAATTATCACTATTTTAGTTGCCGCTTGGTTACTATCTACGGACAGAAAAAATATTCCACTAAGAACAGTCTCTTTGGCTTTCTTATTACAAATCTCATTCGCGCTGTTGGTTCTGTATGTACCAATGGGTAAAGAAGCGTTGAATGCAGCCACAGGTGCGGTATCTAGCTTGATCAACTACGGTCAAGAGGGGATTAACTTCCTATTTGGTGGCCTAACGAATAACGGATTTGTTTTCGCGATTAACGTTCTAGGCATCATTATCTTTTTCTCTGCACTGATCTCTGGTTTGTACCACATCGGCTTTATGCCAAAGGTGATCAACCTTATCGGTGGCGCACTACAAAAGTTCTTGGGCACAGGTCGTGCGGAGTCACTGTCTGCGACTGCAAACATTTTCGTTGGCATGATTGAAGCTCCATTGGTGGTTAAGCCTTACTTGAAGCACATGACGGATTCACAACTGTTTGCTGTGATGGTGTGTGGTTTGGCTTCTGTCGCTGGTGGTACGCTAGTGGGTTACGCATCGCTTGGCGTTGACCTAAACTTCCTGATCGCTGCGGCATTCATGTCTGCACCTGCTGGCCTATTGATGGCTAAGATCTTAGTACCAGGTAGCGCAGATGACGCTCAAGAAAATATTGAGTCTGACGTTGAAATTCCACGAGCAACAAACGTAGTTGAGGCAATGGCAGATGGGGCTATGTCTGGACTTCGTATTGCCGTTGCGGTGGGTGCGACACTACTTGCCTTTATCAGTGTGATTGCAATGCTGAATGGCTTGCTAGGTATTGTTGGTGGTTGGTTTGGCGTAAACCTAAGCTTCGAACTTCTACTAGGTTATGTGTTCGCACCCGTTGCATGGCTGATCGGTGTGCCGTGGTCTGAGGCTGTGGTTGCGGGCTCATTGATCGGTAACAAGATTGTCGTGAACGAGTTCGTGGCTTTCATCCAACTAATGGATGCTAAAGAGGCGCTAAGTGAGCACTCACAAGCGATCGTAACTTTCGCTCTATGCGGCTTTGCTAACATCTCTACCATGGCGATTCTTATCGGTGGTTTGGGCAGCTTAGTTCCAGAACGTCGCTCTTTCATCTCACAATATGGCTTCAAAGCAATTTGTGCAGGTGTGTTTGCTAACCTAATGAGTGCTGCTATTGCTGGTGTTGTACTTTCTCTATAGTTAACTGATCATGACTTTACTCCCCCTATAGTAAAGTGACTGATTAATCACAATAATATTCGGTTAGCGTGAAAAAGAGAGCCTATAGTGTAAGAACGTAGGCTTTCTTATTTCATTGAATAGTTTGTACCACAGGGTGTGGTGCAAACCTTTTAGGGGCACAAATGGATTTGTCGATTACTTCTTCTTTGGCGTTAATTGGACTCTTGTCTTTAGCTTGTCAGCAGCTCGGCTGGCGTTTACGTCTTCCCGCCATTCTCCCTCTCCTTATCGTTGGCCTATTGTTAGGTCCCGGCCTGAATATTCTAAATCCCGATGCCATTTTCGGTGATGTGCTGTTTCCTATGATCTCCTTAGGGGTTGCCATCATCTTGTTTGAAGGAGCATTGACCCTAAATTTCAAAGAAATCAGAGGCCATGGCCGGATGGTGACTCACCTCGTAAGTTTCGGCATGTTGATTACATGGGCGTGTATCGTGGTGGGGGCATACTACTTTGTGGACTTCAGTTGGCCGTTAGCCGCACTGTTTGGTGCATTAGTTGTGGTAACTGGCCCTACGGTAATCGTGCCCATGCTTCGCAGTATTCAGCCTAAATCTTCGTTAGGCAGTATCTTGCGATGGGAAGGGATAGTAATTGATCCGATTGGCGCTCTGTTTGCGGTTCTCGTCTACGAGTACATTGTTTCTTCTGCCGACCCTACCGGACACGTTCTGTCAGCTCTGGGCCTGACGTTAGTCATAGGTTTAGGCTTAGGGAGCATCGGTGGCCATTTGATTGCCAAGATGCTGCAAGGGCATTGGGTACCGCACTATTTACGTAATGTGGCTGTGCTGACGCTAATGTTGGCGGCGTTCTCGTTTTCTAATGATCTGAGTGAAGAATCGGGTTTATTAACCGTGACCATCATGGGGATCTGGCTTGCCAACGTGAAGGGCTTGGATATCGAAGACATCATCGAATTCAAAGAAACCCTGACCGTGTTACTTATTTCTGCGTTGTTTATTCTGTTAGCGAGCAGGCTTGACTCCGGAACCTTCCTCTCGATAGGCTGGGGTGGGGTTGGGTTGCTAGCGGTGGTTATGTTGGTGGCTCGCCCGTTAAGCGTGTGGATCAGCGGGATCGGTACGGATCTTAATTCGGCGGATAAATGGTTTTTGAGTTGGATGGCACCTCGCGGGATCGTAGCAGCCGCGGTTTCTTCTCTGTTTGCGATAAAACTGCAAGAGAAGCAATTGATTGAAGGCGCAGATCTGCTCGTGCCCATGGTGTTCTTAGTCATTATTGGTACGGTTGTGATTCAGAGCCTTACCGCGAGCTGGTGGGCGAGAAGGCTAGGGGTCACTCAAGAGAAAGCGCAAGGGGTTATCTTCTTTGGCGCCACTCACTTTGCAAGACAATTTGCCAAGGTGCTAGCCACACACAACATCAACAGTGTGCTTGCTGATACTAACTGGGAAAGCATTCGCTTAGCTCGTATGGATAACTTGAATGTTTACTTTGGTAACCCAGCTTCAAGCCACGCGGAAAACAATTTGGAACTCGATGGGATAGGGCGTGCGATGATCGTCTCGCCTTATCGTCAAACCAACCCGTTAGTCAGCATGCATTACCAAGACGAGTTTGGTGCCAATAAGGTGTTTGAGCTTGAATCGTCAGAGACTAAGCATGAAAGACATCAAGTGAGCCGCAATAGCAATCGAAGTCTGTTCTCGGAAGGGATTACCTATTCTAAGCTTAACTCACTGATGGCTCAGGGTAGCCAAATTAAAAGTACAGGTTTGACCGAGGCATTTGATTTAAAAGAGTTTAACGCTTTGTATCCTAAAGCCATTCCTCTTGGGGTGATTAATGGCGGTGATTTCCGTTTAATTACACAAGGATCTGAGTTGGAAAAACTCATATCAACGGAGTGTGAGCTTATTAGTTTATTACCGCCTTCTGAACAGACGGAAAAAGTCGAGACTCCAGATAAGTAGCAACGAGCACTTCATCAAAAGCGAGTCACCCCGTTGTAAAGACGAATAGCTAAGTACCAAAGCATCAAAAAAGCCGCAACGTTCATCACGTTGCGGCTTTCTAATTTTATTTATATGCGCTGCGGACTACTTCGAGTGAAATTGCTCGCAAGCGATCATGGTGTTCTCGATTAGGCTCGCAACCGTCATTGGGCCAACACCACCCGGCACAGGTGTGATGAAGCTTGCGCTTTCTTTCGCTACGTCGTATTCAACGTCGCCCACTAGTTTGCCAGATTCTAAACGGTTGATACCAACATCGACCACAACAGCGCCTTTCTTAATCCAAGCGCCAGGAATGAAGTTAGGTTTACCAACGGCAACTACAACAACGTCTGCTTGACGCACGTGACCTTCAAGGTCTTTGGTGAAGCGGTGACATGTTGTCGTCGTACAACCTGCTAGAAGAAGCTCTAGCGTCATTGGGCGACCTACGATGTTTGATGCGCCAACCACAACCGCGTGCTTACCACGTAAGTCGATGTTGTAACGGTCAAGCAGCGTGATGATGCCTTTTGGCGTGCAAGAGCGAAGCTTAGGCATGCGCTGAGCCAAACGGCCGACATTGTAGGGGTGGAAGCCATCAACGTCTTTTTCTGGCGTGATACGCTCAAGAACGTGAGTGCTATCAATGCCTGCTGGTAGAGGCAGTTGAACAAGAATACCGTCGATCTCTGGATCGTCGTTCAGTTGGTCTACAAGTGTTAACAATTCGTCTTCTGTCGCAGTGGCTGGCAAGTCGTAAGATTTAGATACGAAGCCAACTTCTTCACACGCTTTACGCTTACTTCCAACGTAAACCTGAGAAGCAGGGTCTTCACCCACTAAAACAACCGCTAGGCCCGGAGCGCGTAATCCAGCTTCAGTACGAGCTTTTACACGTGCAGCAACTTCGGAGCGAACCGTTTGAGAAATTAGCTTTCCATCAATATTTTGAGCAGTCATGAATTTCCTTAGTATTGATATTCAAGTTAGTGGCTGATGTTTTTGGCGCATTATTCCAGAAAATCTTTTTGATTACCATCAAGCAAACGTTTGCTTTGCTCTATTTTCCAACACTTATATGTTTGTTGGCCTTTTTTTACCCACTTAGATCAGAATGTTACATAAAGCCGTTGCTTTACTGATTCGAATTCGTATAATTCGTTCCTGTAGCGCGCCCTTAGCTCAGCTGGATAGAGCACCTCCCTTCTAAGGAGGTGGTCGTAGGTTCGAATCCTACAGGGCGTGCCATTATTTAAAGAAACCCGATAACTCTCCGAGTTGTCGGGTTTTTTGCATTTTACACATCATAAAACACTTCTTTTCAAGCGCGACTCATTTTCTTCTGTTATTCGTTTCATTCGGCTTATGTAATAGAAAGTTAAAATTGTTCGTTTTTTGGGGTTTACATCATTTGGTAATAAAGCCACTATGAATTCACGAAGAATAGACAAGTAAAGCTATTAGCCAGTCGGTTTAGGAATCAAACCTTCTGATTGATGGCTGATTTAGAGGAAGCAATGGCAGGAAACAGTATCGGACAACACTTTCGAGTGACCACATTCGGAGAGAGTCACGGTATCGCACTAGGATGTATCGTAGACGGGTGCCCACCAGGATTAGAAATTACCGAAGAAGATCTGCAGAAAGATCTGGACCGTCGTCGTCCGGGCACTTCTCGCTATACAACGGCTCGTCGTGAAGCGGATGAAGTGAAAATCTTATCAGGTGTATTTGAAGGCCAAACTACGGGTACTTCTATTGGTCTATTGATTGAAAATACAGACCAACGCTCTAAAGACTATTCCGAAATTAAAGACAAGTTCCGCCCTGGCCACGCTGACTATACGTACCATCAAAAGTACGGTGTGCGTGATTACCGAGGTGGTGGTCGTTCTTCAGCTCGTGAAACTGCAATGCGTGTTGCTGCAGGTGCAATTGCGAAGAAATACCTAAAACAAGAATTTGGTGTTGAAATCCAAGCTTACCTTTCTCAAATGGGTGATATCTCAATTGATAAAGTGGATTGGAACGAGATTGAAAACAACGCTTTCTTCTGTCCAGATGCCGACAAAGTACCAGAATTTGATCAACTGATTCGTGACTTGCTAAAAGAAGGCAACTCGATCGGTGCGAAGATTCAAGTGGTTGCGACTAAAGTGCCAGTAGGCCTTGGTGAGCCAATCTTTGATCGTCTAGATGCTGACATCGCGCACGCTCTAATGAGCATTAACGCTGTGAAAGGTGTTGAGATTGGTGATGGCTTCGATGTTGTTAATCAACGCGGTAGTGAACACCGTGACCCATTAACTCCAGAAGGTTTCAGCAGCAATCATGCTGGCGGTATCTTAGGTGGTATCTCTACTGGTCAAGATATTGTGGCAAGCATTGCGCTTAAACCAACATCAAGCATCACTGTACCTGGTGACACAATCACGAAAGATGGTGAAGCAACGCAGCTAATCACGAAAGGTCGTCACGATCCATGTGTTGGCATCCGTGCGGTACCTATTGCAGAAGCAATGCTGGCTATCGTGCTGCTTGACCACTTGCTACGTCATCGTGGTCAAAACTTTGGTGTGACAACTGAAACACCACAAATCTAATTCTGCTTCTTTTTATTTAGAATAGAATTGGTAGAAACAAAAAAGGGTTGCTTCGTAATGAAGTAACCCTTTTTCACATTAGCAGGATTATTCGTCCGGTTAGCGACTATCGTCATTAAAGACAGCTAGCAGCTTAAGGCTCTTAATCCATTAATGCACTGAACTTTCAGGATCAAGCTGGAACGAAGGCAAACTCCATTTGAATCTTACAGCCGCCATGCGCAGCAAGTAACCAACTACAAGCGTCACAATTGTCGCCGTGACGTCGTTGATGCCAAGCTCAAGCAAACCTAGGTACAAACCTGAAGCGACAAGTGCGACAGAGGCATACAGCTCTTCATGTAACACCAATGGTGTTTGACGACAGATAAGGTCACGTAACAAACCACCAAAGACACCTGTCACTAATGCCGATACCATGCAAATCATCGGGTGCAGACCCATGGTCATCGCTACTTTGGTACCAATGATACTGAATACGATTAGGCCTAAGGCATCCAAGCGAATAAACAAACCTTTTAGCTTGATAACCCATTTCGCCAACCCGGTTGTAATGACACCTGCTATACAGGTGATGGCCAGATACTGAGGGTTTTCAACCCAACCTAAAGGGTAATGGCCAAGTAAGATATCGCGTACTGTACCGCCGCCAATTGCCGTTGCGCTCGCAACCAACATTACACCAAACCAATCCATTTTTTGTTTGCCTGCACTGAGAGCGCCGGTCATGGCTTCTGCCGTGATGCCAATGATATACAAAACACTTAGTAGCATTGCTGTAGCTCTATAATATAGGTCTATAAATTGGAGTCTTATAGGCCATAGGGATATAAAAATGAAGCGCGAGTGTAGTAGTAAAAATGCTGATTGACGAATGAATATTTGTACCGTGAATGGCCTTTTCAGATTAGCTAAACTAATCATTCACCTTAAAGTGGTGTAATCTGGGAATGGCAATCGATTGTCACTGCAAAGTATAATGGCGAACCCGATGTCATTACGCTTGATAGGGCTTTACCGAGCGCTTAAAAAAAAGCAAAATGCCCCAGTTATTTTTACTTAAATTTGATTTTATGACACACCAATACTCAGACATTATCGATATCTTCAATCAGACCTTTTTTGAAAGCTTTAATACCAAACTAGAGCTAGGGGCTGATGAGCCGATCTATTTGCCTGCTGATGATACTATCCCACACCATCGAATCGTGTTCGCACGTGGCTTTTACGCCTCTGCACTCCATGAGATCGCACACTGGTGCGTTGCTGGGCCTGAGCGTCGTTTACTTGAAGATTTTGGCTATTGGTATGAACCTGACGGTCGAACGGAATCGGTTCAAGCTGAGTTTGAAAAAGTAGAAATTCGCCCACAAGCGTATGAATGGATCATTGCGATGAGCGCAGGCTTTCCTTTTAATGTCAGCTGTGACAATCTACACGGCGATTTTGAGCCAGATCGTTTGGCCTTTATGAATAAAGTACATAGCGAAGTTATGGGTATCTTTGAAGTAGGCTTTCCGCCTCGCGTGAAAATGCTCTCTGAAGCATTACGCAGCTTCTACGATGTAGAACCTTTATGTGCTAGCCAATTTATTGTGAAATAAGAGAATATTATGATTATCGAATTTGAAGAAAAACTACTTGAAGTAATTGATGCTCGCATTGAAAACGCATCAGACGATGAACTGTTTGCTGGTGGTTACTTACGTGGTCATATTTCTCTTTCAGTGGCTTCATGTGAAGAAGAAGGCATTGAAGATGTGGCTGAAGTAAAAGCTCGTATTGAACAGAGCCTAGACGACGCTCGCTCTGAACTAACACCAGCAGACCGCACTATCGTTAATGACCTTTGGGTTGAGCTACAAAACCAAGCTTAATCTCGATGTATTAATACTATCCGCTCAGTCCCTTCCTTTCCCATTTTGCTGAGCGAACTGGTTTATTTGAGACTCGTTCGAAATTTTTGAATGAGTCCGTTCATTTCTTGTGATGGTTACATTTTCTTACTACGTTATTCTAATCCCACTTAACGGAATTACAGAAAGGTCACATCATGAAAGTTATCGCATTTGGCGCAAGCACAAGTTCTACCTCAATCAACAAAACACTAGCAACTTACGCAGCAAACTTGATTGAAGGTGCTGAAGTAAAAGTCCTAGACATCAACGATTACAATGTTCCTATGTTCAGTGAAGACACTGAAAAAGAGATTGGCCAAGCTGAAGGTGCTCAAGCATTCCTACGCGACCTAGCTGAAGCTGATGCGTTTGTTATCTCGTTCGCAGAACACAATGGTCACTACCCAGCAGCGTATAAAAACCTATTTGACTGGGCGACACGTATTGAGCGTTCAGTGTTTGGCGAGAAGCCGGCGGTTTACCTAGCGACTTCACCGGGCCCTGGTGGCGCACAAACGGTACTTGGTGCAGCGACAGGTTCTGCACCTTACTTCGGTGGCAACGTGCAAGCGTCAGTTTCAGTACCAAGCTTCTACGATAACTTTGATTTTGAATCTGGTTCTATCAGCAACGAAGAGATTGCTCTACAGATTAAAGACGCGGTTGCTAAGCTGTAAATACAGCTTCGTTTAGAACATCAGTTTAGAGCAACACGAATAACAAAAAGCCCGAGCGACACAATGAACTCGGGCTTTTTAGCTTTTAACTTATTAGTTTCAGATATTCAGAAATTTCAGATGTTCAAAATAGCTGAACTAGAAACTACGGCTTTGATTTAGAATGCTTGTCAGCAACCCATCCAGCCGTTAATGCCTTACCTTTACGCAGTCTGCGTACCCACATTCGACTTGGGTGAATCGCCTCAAGCACATCAACAGGCAAGGGCAGCGGATCGCCACAGATCTGTGATGCTAATACTTCAGCCAATAATGGTGCAGAGCTCAAACCACGTGAACCCAGTCCGATAAAGCAATAAAGGTTAGGGAAGCTTGTTACCGTTTCTACATCCTCAACCGAGTCACGCTGCGGGTTGAAGTTGTGGAGATCTTGGTACTGCTCCTTAATGGCTTCAAAGTCACCAACGTTTCCGACAAACGGAAGGTGGTCACGGCTTACGCTTCGGATACCTTGGCGCGCTAAGTTGTCACTGGTATCGACATCTTTTGTCCATGCTTGGTCTGGTAGTGACCCATGTAGGCGCTCGCCATTGTGCTGCTGAACCTCAATATCAAATTCTTGGTCGATATTGGTTTTGTCGTAGTTCGCACCAATACAGTGATGACTATTGTTGGGGTTCTGTGGCGTCAAATAGCCATCAAAGCACAACACGGTTTTTAGCTGGCTGAGATTTTCCGTGGTCGGAATATGGCTCACTTGGCCTTTAACCGGAGTCAGTGGTACTGGCTGAGTTTGTTCAAACTGAGTGAACTTGTGTCCATTCGCGACAACCACTTGGTCGTGCTTGGTTTGAATCTCACCTTGAGGTGTATCCATCGTCAGTATCCATTGTTGTTCAGCTTCGAGCCACTCAAGTTGCGTTACTTGATGTTGATAGTGCGCGCTTACTTGGTTGTTCTCTTCTAACTTGCCAATCAAGCCTTGAGTCAGTTGCAGAGGGCTTAGCCAACCACCCAGCGGAAAGTAAACACTCTCTTTATCGACGGGTAAGCCAATCTTTTCGTTGGCTTGCTCTGGCGATAAACGCTGAATCAGGTCGGTGTGGAAGTTGCCTTCCAACATGCGGTTGAGCTTTTTAGTGGAGCCTTGATCCCACATCAAGATGTTCACGCCACACCAACTGTGATCAAATTGAATAGACTGAGCCGCTTGATTAATAAATTGACGAGCAAACAGTAAGCCTGGTCCAAACACGCGAGACACGTTCGAGGTGGCTTCGCTTAACAATGGATAAATCGCACCTTGATTGTTGCCTGATGCATTACCCGCTGCTTGTGGGTGCTCACAATAAAGCGTGATGTCTTTACCACGGCGGCTCAGCGTTTTAGCGAGTGCTGCACTAGCAACACCACCACCGATGATAGCGATGTCTTGCGATTCGTTGTGCTGTGATAGGCCATACCAAGGTTTGATGTTGGTGTGAGCATGCTTTTCGCCAAGTCGGCCTGCAATCATTTCTCGCTTGGTGCCAAAACCTTTGACCTTCTTCATTTCAAAGCCAGCTTCAATTAAGCCACGGCGCACAAAGCCAGCCGCGGTAAAAGTCGCACAGCTACAATCTTGTTTGGCTAGCTTTGCCATGCCATTGAATAGGTTTTGGTTCCACATCTCTGGGTTTTTGCTTGGGGCGAATCCATCTAGGAACCATGCATCCACCAAACCTTGCTTTGGCGTAGGCACGCTTGGCATACAGTCTTTGATATCACCGAACCATAAATCCAATGTGATTGCACCGTCGCCCAGCACAATGCGGTGACATTCAGGTAGAGCAATAGGGTAGTGTTCTTGGAGTTGGGTCGCATACTCGGCTAATTCTGGCCACGATTGGTGTGCTTTGATCAGATCCTCTTTATTTAAAGGATATTTTTCAAAACTGATGAAATGTAACTCTTTGGTCATCGCTTGTGGGTTATCTTTAAGAAAAGCATCGAACCATTGCCAAACTGCAAGAAAGTTCAAACCTGTGCCAAAGCCGGTTTCAGCAATCACAAAGCGGCGTTGTTCATGTTCAAGCCAACGCTCTGGAAGGTGGTTTTGCTTTAAAAAGACGTAGCGAGTTTCTTCTAAACCGTTAACATTGGAGAAGTAAACGTCGTCAAATTGGTCTGAAACTGGCGTGCCAGACTCATTCCATTCCAGTTCTGCATTAGTAATTGAAGTCATAAAATCTATCATTTTGTGATTTGAAGCGATATGTTGGTAGGGATTGTACGAATTTCTAGGAAAGCTGACCACTTTTGTTGGGCTTCTTAGTTATCATCTAGCTGAATTTAGAATTATAGGAATGTCACATGAAACGAGTCGTAATCACCGGTATGGGTATTGTTTCAAGTATCGGTAACAACGTCGAAGAAGTTTTAGCATCACTGAAAGAGGGTAAATCTGGTATTACCGCTTCAGAGCAGTTCAAGGAAAATGGCTTGCGCTCTCAAGTATGGGGTAACCTAAAAATGAACCCTGCTGACCATATCGATCGCAAAAAAATGCGCTTTATGGGTGATGCAGCGGCATTCGCTTATCTTTCAATGGAGCAAGCAATTGCTGATTCTGGCTTAACTGAAGATCAAGTATCTAATGACCGCACGGGTATCGTTGCGGGTTCAGGTGGTGCTTCATCTCTAAACCAAGTAAACGCGGTAGACATCATCCGTGAGAAAGGCGTGAAGCGCGTTGGTCCATACATGGTTCCACGTACAATGGCTTCTACGGTTTCTGCTTGTCTAGCAACTCCTTTCAAAATCCGTGGTGTGAACTACTCTATGAGCTCTGCATGTGCGACATCTGCACACTGTATTGGTCACGCAATGGAGCTTATCCAACTTGGTAAGCAAGACGTTGTATTCGCTGGTGGCGGTGAAGAACTGGATTGGTCTCTGACTATGATGTTCGACGCAATGGGCGCACTTTCTACTAAGTACAACGACACGCCAGAGCTGGCTTCTCGTACCTACGATGCAGACCGTGATGGTTTCGTTATCTCTGGTGGCGGCGGCATGTTAGTTATCGAAGAGCTTGAGCACGCTGTTGCTCGTGGCGCAAAAATCTACGGTGAAATCGTAGGCTACGGCGCAACTTCAGATGGCTACGACATGGTTGCTCCTTCTGGTGAAGGTGCGGTTCGTTGTATGAAGATGGCGATGCAAAACGTTGATGGCGTTGATTACGTGAACACTCACGGTACTTCAACTCCAGTTGGCGACGTTAAAGAGCTAGGCGCTATCCAAGAAGTATTTGGTGGCAACAGCCCAGCAATTTCTGCAACTAAAGCGATGACAGGTCACGCTCTAGGTGCTGCTGGCGTACACGAAGCTATTTACTCAACGCTAATGCTAGATAACGGCTTTATTGCTCCAAGCATTAACGTTTCTAACCTAGACGAAGCTGCTGCTGGCCTAGACATCGTGACTGAAGCTCGTGATCAAGAGCTAACTACAGTTATGTCTAACAGTTTTGGTTTCGGCGGTACGAACGCAACGCTAGTAATCAAAAAGTACCAAGCTTAACTTAAGCTTGAGTTACAGAGACAAGGTTAATCGTTAAAGGGTTGCGCTAGTGCCGATTCAACACGCACAGGTCACCCAGTAATAATGACCATCAGAACAAAGTTTTTAGACGCAGGTTGGTAAACGTGTTTTTTGAACATAGTTTTTAAATCTGGGTTTAGAGATTGAAAGGTTTCCAGAGCTTGACCAGTACTGACTTTGGTTAGTACTGGTTGAACAGACGCAAGACTCTGTCTCCTGGAGAGCGAGATAGGATCCTTTTGTTCTGGATGTTTGCCCGATTGTTTATTCAATCGGGCATTTTTCGTTTTAGCCGTTTGAGATTTGGGTATGGAATCTTATGCCTGTTGTTTGTGCAGACTCAGTGATTCAGCCCTTTATTTATAATGTATTCCAATTGCTACTCGACACCGTGTGTGGAATTTTGCACAATCATTTCAATTCACATTTAGGTCGATAGACCCCAACAAAAGTACTCGCCAAATGAAAATCTTAATCGACGAAAATATGCCTTACGCTGAAGCGCTTTTTAGCCAGCTAGGGGAAGTGACAATGAAGTCTGGTCGCACACTTACTGCTGACGACCTAGTTGACGTAGACGCATTGATGATTCGCTCTGTTACCAAGGTAAACGAGTCATTGATCAGCAAAGCCAATAAGCTGAAGTTTGTCGGTACTGCGACGGCTGGTATGGACCATGTTGACCAAGAATTGATGAAAGAGCGTGGCATTTTCTTTACTGCGGCGCCTGGCTGTAACAAGGTGGGTGTTGCTGAGTACGCATTCAGTGCGATGATGGTGCTTGCGCAACAGCAAGGCTTTTCTGTTTTTGATAAAACGGTTGGTATTATCGGCTGTGGTCAAGTGGGCAGTTACTTAGCGAAGTGCCTTGAAGGTATTGGTATCAAAGTTCTGCTGAACGACCCTCTAAAACAGCAAGAGGGTGATACGCGCGAATTTACTGAGTTAGAGACTTTGCTTGAACAATCAGACGTTATTACATTACACACGCCAATCACTAAGACGGGTGAGTATCCAACGCATCACTTGATCAGTGAGCAAGTGCTGAACAACTTACGTGCTGATCAAATCCTGATTAATGCAGCTCGCGGTCCTGTGGTTGATAACCAAGCGCTAAAAGCTCGCCTGCAAAAAGCCGATGGTTTCACTGCAGTGCTTGATGTGTTTGAGTTTGAACCTGAAGTCGACTTTGAGCTTCTTCCGTTACTCGCTTTTGCAACGCCTCACGTAGCGGGCTACGGTTTAGAAGGTAAAGCGCGTGGTACCACGATGATCTTCAACAGTTATTGTGAATTTTTAGGTACTGAACAGCGTGCGTATGCAAGCGACTTATTGCCGACAGCGCCTGTACCTCAAATGAAATTAGATAGAGCTTGGGATGAAGCAACACTGCACAATTTGACTCAGTTGATCTATGATGTGCGCAAAGACGACGCCTTATTCCGTCGCAATATCGTTACGCCGGGTTCTTTTGACAAGATGCGTAAAGAATATTGGGACCGCAGAGAGTACAGTGCAGTCGAGTTAACGGGCGACGAATCTTGTAATTTAACGCCGTTATCTAAACTCGGTTTTATGGTAAAGCCAACTTTATAAAAGAGAGAAACAATGAGCCAAGAATTTAATATTGCTATTTTAGGTGCGACTGGTGCGGTTGGTGAAACCATTCTTGAAGTACTTAAAGAGCGTAAATTCCCTGTCGGTGAAATGCACTTACTAGCAAGTGAACGTAGTGAAGGCAAAACTTCCCGTTTTAACGGCAAAACAATACAAGTACAAAACGTAGAAGACTTCGATTGGTCTCAAGTACATATTGCGTTTTTCTCTGCAGGTAGCGAGCTTTCAGAGCGTTGGGCTCCAATTGCGGCTGATGAAGGTGTGGTTGTCATCGATAACACATCACGCTTCCGTTACGAATACGATGTTCCTCTGGTTGTGCCTGAAGTGAACCCTGAAGCGATTGCTGAGTTCCGTAACCGTAACATCATCGCGAACCCTAACTGCTCGACTATCCAAATGGTAGTAGCGCTAAAACCAATTCACGATGAAGTGGGCCTTGAGCGTATTAACGTTTCAACTTACCAATCTGTGTCTGGTGCAGGTAAGCCAGGTATCGATGAGCTAGCGGGTCAAACGGCTAAGCTTCTTAACGGTATGCCAGCTGAAAACTCAGCGTTCTCACAACAAATCGCTTTCAACTGTATTCCTCAAATCGATGAATTTACAGAGAATGGCTACACGCGTGAAGAGATGAAGATGGTTTGGGAAACTCAAAAAATCTTTGCTGACTCTTCAATCACAGTGAACCCGACTTGTGTCCGCGTACCAGTATTTTACGGTCACGCAGAATCTCTACACATTGAAACTCGCGCACCAATCGGTGCAGAGCAAGTGGTTCAGCTTCTAGAGAACACAGAAGGTGTTGAAGTATTCCAAGCGCTAGACTTCCCAACTCAAGTTCGTGATGCAGGTGGTAAAGACCACGTAATGGTTGGTCGTATTCGTAACGACATCAGCCATCACAGTGGCGTAAACATGTGGGTTGTCGCTGATAACGTTCGTAAAGGCGCAGCAACAAACGCAGTTCAAATCGCTGAAGTTCTGATTCGCGATTACTTCTAAGCTTTATTGCTTTGATAAAAAAGCCTCACTCTTTAGTGGGGCTTTTTTAATCGATTAAAAATATTGTTAGTCAAATTGTGTGAAATTGCTGCGAATATTGTTGCTGCAACACATTTTTTGTTTTCATCTCTATAGTTTTACGTCATTTATCCGATATATTTAATAGATCATCACTTTTCCGAATTTAAGCACCTAGCTGAGCCTTTTATGTTTCAAATTTTCAAGCCGTGGTTAATGCCTTTTGCCTTTATCATTGCGACTCAGATTTCCGTTGTTCGTGCAGATTCCATTCGAGTTGTAGGGCCTAATGGCCAGATACAATCAGCGCCTACGTTTTCAGAACCACTTCAAAGAGCGCAATCAAATAGCGCTGAGCCTTCACGTTTCTATGGTCCAACTCGCGGCTCAGAAACATTGTGGTCTATTGCCTCAAAGTTACGCCCTGATAACTCCGTTTCAGTCCAACAAACTCTGTTGGCTATTTATCGCTTAAACCCACAAGCGTTTGAAAACCAGAATATCCATAGCCTGCTGCCTGCGAGCAATCTACGCGTGCCTTCTTTAGAGCAAGCACGTGCAAGCTCGACGCAGCAAGCTATCAACATCATGAACTCACATCTTGCTAAGCTTGATGCTCCTGCAAGTAAGCCTGTCGCTTCAAAACCCAAAGCGCCGAGTTCTGATGCAAAAAATGTTACTCCTGCTAAGCAAGTAAGCACTACTGAAACTGCTAAAAAGCCATTGTCTCCAACTCAATCATCTCTAGCTCAATCTGCACCAACCCAAGAGATGAACAAGCTAGAGAAGCAGCTAGAGCTTTCAGAAACTGAACTGCTGTCACTTGAAGAGAAAAATCACCAACTTCGTTTGATGTTATCGAATGTTCAATCGGAAGTGGATGAGCTAAAAACAGAGCTCAGTGATGAAGACCGCATTCGTAGCGAAGTGGAAAAGCTGCTTGATGAAGAGCGCAGAAAGAACGCCGAAATTGAAAAGATGGCACCAAGTGTCATGGACGAACTGTTATCGAATGGTTGGTTAGTGGCGGCTCTTGCGATTATTCCAGGTCTGCTCATTGGTTTGATCGTTGTGATGCTGTTAGGCCGTCGTTCTAAAAATGATGAGCAACAGCAGACGACTCAAGAACAACCGCTCCAGCCAGAACCAAGTACCGTTGCACCTATTACATTGGGCGACGAGATGGACGACCTTAACGAGCTGTCTTTAGATGATGACTTGTTTGGTACGGAAGATGACGCCAACAAGCTGTTTGACGATCAAGCGCTAGCCGAAGAGGATGATGTCTTTGCTGGTTTAGATGAATCTGATCTCGATTTCAATCTAGATGGTGAAGACGATGACCCATTTGCTAGCATTGGCGAAAACGGTGATTTAGACACCAACTTCGACGATCTAGATTTAGACAGCAGCAACGGCATTAGTGTTAATGGCGAAGAGAAAGCGCTTGGCCTTGAAGAGATGGAACGTGCGCTAGACAAAACAGCGGAAAGCGCCGTCGATACTGATGATGTCGACTTTGATCTTTCTGATGATAACGCAATGTCTGCTGATGACATTGAAGCTTTACTATCTCAAGAGTCTGAAACTGAAGATCTCGGTTCCAACGAGTTAGACCAATCTTTATTAGATGATCTGTTTGCTCTTGATGACGAAGATGACGACAGCTTCGATATTGATGCTCTGATTTCGGAAGAGCAAAGTGATTCGCCTTCTAGCACTGAAACACCAGCAAGCGATGATTTTGACATCGATGCGCTTATCTCTGAGCAACAAAGTGAGACTAAGCCTGTTGATTTGAGCAATGACGATTTTGATATTGATGCTCTAATCTCTGAACAACAGTCCCCTGAGCCAGCTTCCCCGACAGCGAATGATGATATTGATGACATCTTTGCCCAAGTTGCTGCTCAGAACGATCAAGCGAATGACCCTTTCAACCTCGATAGCGACGATGAGATTGCCACTAACCTAAACGGTGGTTTGGCGTCTGATGATGATATCGAAAACATTCTGTCTCAGTTCGATAAGCCCATCGTAAATGAAGAACCTCAAGACAGCGTTGATCTGCTTGATGAGCAACTGGCAGGCGATGACGTAGACCTAAGTAACTCGACAGACCTTCTTGATGAGATGCTAGGGGACGATTCGGATGATGAGTCTGAAAGCGAACCTCTTGGCTTTGATTCTCTGTCTGAACTTGAAGAGCTTTCTGGTTTATCGACCGATGATGACCTCAACATCGCAGAAGACAGCACGGAAACCTTGGATGAATTAATAGGTGACTCTGACGACGATGATTTCGAACTCGACGCCGAAAGTACCGACTTATTGGATGATTTCCTTGATAGTGAATTGTCAGATGATGAGCTTTTAGCGGATGCATCAAAATCAGAATCTCTAGACCCATTTGATGACTTACTGACAAGTGGCATTGAAGACGAGCTTGAATCTGAAGATAAGACGTTTGATAAAGAGTTAGACGCAGCCTTTGGTTTGGACAACGCCAATGAGGAGCCTGAAAAGGACTCAGACGTTGAGCTTACTCCGTTAACCTCTGAAGGTGAGCCTGAGCAAGATCCGGACATTAGTGAAACACCACAACCTGAAGTCGTTACTGATGAATCGTTAGATTCTGAAATGACTCAAGAAAGTTCTGACATTAAGCCAGAAAATGATGAAGCCTTTAATCGTGATGATTTTATCGATGATTTGTTCGGTGTCGCACCGGCAACGGATGCTTTGCTTGATGACTCGCTAGAAACAACAGACGAAGCGTTGATTGATGAGTTAATGACTTCTGATGACAATGATTTGTTGCCAGCAATAGAAGAGCCTGTTGAACCATCAATTGACAATACGGTTGAACCAGAGCAAGCGTCTCTTTTAGACAGCGACGAAGTATCAGCGCAAGAAACCGCATCATCGGTTGAAGATGATGAACTGGATATCGACTCGCTGTTATCTGAGAATTCTGATTTTGACAAACCAGATTTTGAAGAGCGAGTTAAAGAAGAAACCGCACAACAAGAACCAGAGCCGAAAGAAGCCGACGTACAAGAGCAAGCTTCGCCATCGTCTTTGAACGATATCTCTGAAGATGAAGAAGAAACGGTTGAAGACTGGTTAGCTGAAGCCATCGACGATGTAGAGTCGCCAGCGAACATTGACTCTGATTTTGACTTTGAACCGAAAATCCAAGGTAGCGATCAGCTTGAAGATGTCGTTGAATCCTTGCCAGAGCCAGAGCCAGAGCCAGAGCCAGAGCCAGAGCCAGAGCCAGTTCGTGCTGCAAACATGCCAGAGATCATTCCAAATGAATTTGGTGTGCCAGAAGACGATGATTGGCTGATTGAAGATGAGGCGTCTGAACCAGAAGCATTAGGGGAAACTGACGTAACACCAGAGCTAGTGACACCTGTCGCTGAACCGAAAGTTGAAGCTACACCACAAGCGGAAGTAGCAGAACAAGCTGAAGTTCTAGGACAAGAAAGCGCAGAAGAATTCTCGTTTGATGACTTCGAATTGCCAGAGTTTAATGAAGAAGATGCACTAGCGGAAGCTGATGCTGAATCAACACCAGAACCAGTAACGCCAGCTATTGATGCTCAACCAAGTGTTGAGCCTCAAACTGAAGCCCAAGTTATAGCTCAGGCGCAAGACGACGAAGAGTTTTCGTTTGATGATTTCGACTTACTAGAGTTTAGTGAAGAAGACGCACTAGCGGAAGCTGATGCTGAATCAACAACAGAGCCAGCAACGCCTGCTATATACTCTCAATCAAGTGTTGAATCGCAACCTACCTCTGAGCCTCAGTTAGATGCTGCACCACAAGTTGAAACTGCGAAACCAGAAAGCGAAGAAGAATTCTCGCTTGATGACTTCGAACTACCAGAGTTTGGTGAAGACGATGCGTTAGCGGAAGTGGTGAGTGAACCAGATGAAGCACAGTTAGAGCAAGACTTAGCGCCTGACACAGAGAAGTTCGAGTTCGATGACCTTGATCTTCCGGAGTACGATGAAGAAAGCGCAAAAGCAGACTCTGTTTTAGATGATATTGAGCAAAGCAATGCCGAGCCGGTGGCGGAAGCCCAAGGCGTAGAGTTCGATGAGTTTGATTTACCGGAATATGGTGAAGATGAAGCCATCTCTGATGCGTTTGCTGAGAAGCCAACACCACTGACTTCTTTCAGCCCACAAGGCGAAGAGCAAGATGCGTTGCATGATCTGTTCTCAAATCCGCAGAGCTATAGTCAGGCTGATGATTTCTCGAATGCTGAAGACTCTGAACCGGCTGGTTTTGCACAGCCAGAACAATCACTGAGCGCGGCTTCAGAGCCAAACTCAACGCCTGCAGCGGTTCAAGACGAGCCACTAGAAGGCTTTGATGACTTTGATGAGACAGCATTAGCTGAGTTGCTTTCTGAAGATGTTCAAGACTCTGTCGACAACATGTTCGATAAGCCATTGGACGCAACTTCGATTGATAGCGCAGGGTTAGATATTGACGCCATGCTTGAAGTCGGCGGCGAAGACTGGAAAGGCTTTAACCTAGCGCCAGAACAACAATCGAGCATGCATAATGATGTGCCTGATGACCAACAAGAGATTTGGGCATCGGCTGAACAGCAAGCTGAACCGAAAATCAAAGAAGAGAATTGGGCTGAACAAGACAATTTAACCGAATCAGGCAACAGTCGTGATAAGCAGTACATGACGATTGATGAGCTAATGGCTCAAGTCGAGCAAGAAGGTGAAGAAGTCATTAATCCAGACGATGAAGAGCTTAAACTGGATGTGGGTCTTAACGAATTCCCTGATGTTATCGGTGATATTGGCAATTATGATGTCGACAGCAATGCAGAAGCTGCGGGTAAGCTTGATTTGGCCAAAATCTACATCGAGATGAGTGACTCGCAAGGGGCAATTAAGCTTCTAGAAGAGGCAATCGTTGACGGCAGCGATGATATTCGTCGAGAGGCAAAAAATCTTATCGATACGTTAAACGGTCGATAAATTTACAAATCAGAAAGGGTAGCGTTGGCTACCCTTTATTTTAAGGCGATACAGAGCGCTATCGTTTCATTTGGTTTTTCAACAGCATCGTCTCGGTCGATGCTGATTGTTTATTGAAGTTTTAGCCCCATCCTATTTGGGCTAGCACTGATTTCCGTATATACTTCTCGCCCATTTTCAAAGAGAACAAGAACATGAAAATTGCTTTAGGTATTGAATATAACGGTACCCACTACTTTGGTTGGCAGCGCCAACGAGACGTGAAAAGTGTCCAAGAAGAATTGGAAAAGGCTCTTTCAGTTGTCGCGAATCACCCTGTAGAAGTTATGTGCGCAGGTCGTACAGATGCCGGTGTTCACGGTACGGGACAAGTCGTTCACTTTGAAACTAATGTCGATCGTAAAATGGTGGCATGGACAATGGGCGCGAATGCCAACATGCCAAAAGATATTGCGGTTCGTTGGGCGACAGAAGTGAATGAGGATTTCCATGCTCGTTTCTCGGCTACTGCCCGCCGTTATCGCTACATTATCTTTAACCATGCACTACGCCCAGGCATTTTGAATTCAGGTGTGAGCCATTATCATGGTCATCTTGATGAGAAAAAAATGCATGAAGCGGGTCAGTACTTACTTGGTGAGAATGACTTCACTTCGTTCAGGGCAACACACTGTCAATCTCGTAGCCCATGGAGAAACATGATTCACTTGAACGTGACTCGTCATGGACACTACATTGTGATCGATATTAAAGCGAATGCGTTTGTTCACCACATGGTGAGGAATATTACGGGTAGCCTTATTGCCGTAGGTAAAGGTGAGCAGAAACCAGAGTGGATCCAGTGGCTTTTAGAAGCTAAAGATCGAAAAGTAGCCGGCGCAACTGCAAAAGCGGAAGGTTTGTATCTGGTGGATGTTGATTATCCTGAACATTTTGAGCTACCACGAGAGCCAATTGGTCCTCTATTTTTACCGGATAATTTGAACTAAATGTGAGACTTAGGTTCAAAAATTATTACGGTTTAGTGCGTAAGATAGTCCCAGGAAATAGGTACAACCAGTTTTTTATCTACAGTCGCTGTTTTATGTGCTTTAATTCCCACGCATAATTCCCAAATTTATTTCTTTCGCAATCAAGCGGAAGAATCGAAACAAAAAGGTCTTCCATGAGTTGGCTTGAAAAGATTTTAGAAAAAAGCAACATCGTAACATCTCGTAAAGCGTCTATCCCTGAGGGTGTTTGGACGAAATGTACTTCTTGTGAGCAGGTTCTGTACCATGCTGAACTAGAGCGTAACCTAGAAGTATGTCCAAAATGTGACCATCACATGCGCATGAAAGCACGTCGTCGTCTGGATACATTCCTAGACAAAGGTGAGCGTGTTGAACTAGGTGCTGATCTTGAGCCACAAGACAAGCTGAAGTTTAAAGACTCTAAGCGTTACAAAGAACGTATCTCTGCTGCTCAAAAGAACAGTGGTGAAACAGACGCATTAGTTGCAATGAAAGGCGAACTATTGGGTTTACCTATCGTAGCGTGTGCTTTTGAATTCTCATTCATGGGCGGCTCAATGGGTTCTGTTGTTGGTGCTCGTTTCGTGAAAGCGGTAGATGCTGCTATCGAGAACAACTGTGGTTTAGTGTGTTTCTCTGCAAGTGGTGGTGCTCGTATGCAAGAGGCATTGATGTCTCTAATGCAAATGGCGAAAACCAGTGCTGCGCTTGAGCGTTTATCTGCGAAAGGCCTACCGTTTGTTTCAGTTATGACTGATCCAACAATGGGTGGTGTTTCTGCAAGTTTGGCAATGCTTGGCGATATCAATATTGGTGAACCAAAAGCACTGATCGGTTTTGCTGGACGTCGTGTAATCGAACAAACGGTACGTGAAGACCTTCCTGAAGGTTTCCAACGCAGTGAGTTCCTACTAGACCACGGTGCTATCGACATGATTGTTGACCGTCGTGAGATGCGTCAGCGCGTTGCAAGCCTTGTTGCTAAAATGACCAACCAGCCTTCACCATTAGTAGTTTCTGTGAACGATTCACCGAATGAAGCTACTTATGAAGTACCAGAAGCGCCAGAAAAAGGGTAAAGTACCTTCTAACAAACCAACTTAATTATGGTTATGAGTTAGATGAGTCAACAACCTATTCCTCAAGCCACATCCTCTTTGGAGATGTGGCTTGATTATTTATCAAACATCCACACAAGCGCTATTGATCTTGGATTAGACCGAGTTCAGGCCGTCGCCTCTAAGGCAAACCTCACCAAACCTGCTCAACATGTTATTACTGTTGCCGGAACCAATGGCAAAGGCTCAACATGTGCACTGATGGAAGCGATTCTATTGGACGCTGGTTACTCAGTTGGTGTCTACAGCTCTCCTCACTTAATTCGCTATAACGAACGTGTTCGTATCAACGGCCAAGATCTATCTGATGAAAAGATGGTTCAGTCTTTCGATTTCATTGAGAAAGAGCGTGGCGAAATCAGCCTGAGTTTTTTCGAATATGGCACTTTAGCGGCGTTACGTGCATTTCAAACTGAAGCGGTTGATGTTGTGCTTTTAGAAGTGGGTTTAGGCGGGCGTTTAGACGCGACCAATATCGTTGAGCATGATGTTTCTGTGATTACTAGTTTGGCTGTCGACCATGTTGACTGGCTAGGTGATGACATCAATGTGATTGGTTTTGAGAAAGCGGGCATTTATCGTAGCGGTAAACCCGCTATCTGTGGTCAACCCAAGCCACCGGCTACGGTTGCAGCGCACGCTGATGACATTAAGGCTGAGTTCTACCAAGTCGGTATTCAATACACTTATGATGTTGACGGTGATACGTGGAACTGGCGCAGTGGTGCATTCCAACTAGAATCGCTACCTATTCCAAGCCTGCCGTTACCTAACGCTGCAACAGCGTTGATGGCATTGGGCACATCAGAGCTTAGTATTAGCGACGTGAACGTGGTTAACGGCATGAAGAATGCGCAGCTTCCTGGGCGTATGCAGCAAATTAGCGAACAACCGGTGATTGTGCTTGATGTAGCACACAACCCGCATTCTGCTGAGTACTTTGCGCAGCAAGTCGCGAAGAAGTATGCAGGCAAAAATTTACACGTTGTAGTCGCCATGCTTCATGACAAAGATATCCCCGCGACATTGGAAGTATTAGCTCCAATAACAACACATTGGTACCCAGCTTCGCTGAACGGCCCACGAGCCGCAACAGCCGCTGAATTGTGTCAAAGCTTACCTGAAGGTGTAGAGCGGTATTCAAACCCTGTTGTAGCGTTTGAAGCGGCTTTAGCTTCTGTTAAAGGTGACGATGTTGTGTTGGTTGTCGGTTCTTTCCATACAGTGGGTGAAGTGTTGGAGCATTGGCAGAAAAAAGGAAACTAAATGGCAAGTAAATTCCAAAGCCGGTTAGTCGGCACCATCATTTTAGTGGCCATTGGCGTGATTGTATTGCCCGATGTACTAGATGGTAAGAAGCTCCACTACAAAGAAGAGTTTGCAAGCATTCCAATTAAGCCTGAGCTTGATAGTAATGTTGAAGTGTTTGAAGTACTCGATCCCGTTGAAGATCAGATAGCGCTACCGGATTCTCCGGTTGAGCAAGTGGTTGAAAGTGGTCGTACTGATAATTCAAACACGCAAACCGCGTCTTCTTCTAATGATAAAGAAGCAGACAAAGTGGCAGTTGTGGTTAAGCCGGTACCTGAAAAAAATGAATACCAAGACAGTGCTTGGATTATTCAATTGATGGCTTTGAAGAATGCTGACAACGCAAAAAACGTTGTTAAGGATCTGCAAAAGCGCGGTTATCAGGCTCACACCAAGCAAGAAAAAACTTTTACGCGAGTAATTATTGGCCCGGATGTCTCTAAATCCAAACTTGAGCGACAAATTAAGGAATTAGAAAAAATTACGGGTTCAAAAGGCCAGTTGCTCAAATTTAAACCGTTAAATCCATAAGAAAACGTTTGCGTCAGCATTTTTTCTGTTAAAATGCGCGCCAACTTAAGATGAAGAATTCATGAATTGGTTAGATTTTGTCATTTTAGGCGTGATCGGCTTCTCTGCCGTGATCAGTTTAGTTCGTGGTTTCGCTAAAGAAGCCTTGTCACTCGTTATTTGGTTTGGAGCATTTTTTATTGCTAGCCAGTACTACGCTAAATTAGCGATGTACTTCACCAATATCGAAGATGAGATGTTTCGAAACGGAACTGCGATAGCAGCATTGTTTGTTGCAACGTTAGTTGTGGGTGCCTTAGTTAACTATGTCATCGGTCAACTAGTTCAGAAAACAGGCCTGTCAGGTACAGACAGAATCCTCGGTGTCGTCTTTGGTGGCTTACGTGGTGTTTTGATTGTTTCTGCAGTGTTGTTTTTCATGGATGCGTTTACTGCATTCCCAAGTTCTGAGTGGTGGAAGAATTCGCAATTGGTTCCAGAATTTAGTCGAATCATTGCGCCGTTCTTCGAGCATTTACAAGCAACATCTAGTTTCTTATCTGGCGCGCTCTAGCGCCAGTTAATGTCGAAAAATCGAGGATTAGGACATGTGTGGTATTGTTGGAATCGTGGGTTCAACACCTGTAAACCAGTCTATTTATGACGCTTTAACGGTATTGCAGCATCGTGGCCAAGATGCCGCTGGTATTTGTACCATAGAAAGCAATCGTTTCCGTCTGCGTAAGGCGAACGGTTTAGTAAAAGATGTTTTTGAAGCAAAACACATGCAGCGCCTACAAGGTGAAGTTGGTATTGGCCATGTTCGTTATCCTACTGCGGGTAGTTCAAGTGCGTCTGAAGCTCAGCCTTTCTACGTAAACTCTCCTTTTGGCATTACGTTGGCGCACAACGGTAACCTGACGAACGCAAACGAAGTTCGTGAGAAGTTGTTCGAAAAAGACCGTCGTCATGTAAACACAACCTCTGACTCTGAAGTTCTACTGAACGTATTAGCTCATGAGATCGATACTGTTAAAGGTAACGTAACTTCAGATGACGTTTTCCGCGCTGTGGCAAATGTGCATCGTACAATTCGTGGTGCTTACGCCGTAACGGCGATGATCATCGGCCACGGTATGATCGCATTCCGTGACCCACATGGTATTCGTCCATTGTGTCTTGGTAAGCGTGAAGTTCAAGGTAAAACAGAGTACATGGTTGCGTCTGAATCGGTAGCACTCGATGCTGTTGGTTTCGACTTCATGCGCGACGTAGCACCAGGTGAAGCTATCTACGCAACGTTTGACGGTGAGCTTTTCACTAAGCAATGTGCAGACAACCCACAACTAAACCCATGTATCTTTGAGTTTGTATACTTTGCACGCCCAGATTCATTCATCGACAAAATCTCGGTTTACAGCGCACGCGTTGAGATGGGTGAGATGCTTGGTATGCGTATTAAAGAAGAGTACGCAGACTTAGACATTGATGTAGTTATTCCAATCCCTGAAACATCAAACGATATTGCGCTACGAATCGCTCAAGCGATCAATAAGCCATACCGTCAAGGTTTCGTGAAAAACCGCTATGTTGGCCGCACATTCATCATGCCAGGTCAGCAACAACGTAAGAAGTCGGTTCGCCGTAAGCTCAACGCAATTCGCTCTGAGTTTAAAGGTAAGAACGTTCTTCTGGTTGACGATTCTATCGTTCGCGGCACAACATCAGAGCAGATCATTGAGATGGCTCGTGATTCTGGCGCAAATAAGGTCTTCATGGTTTCAGCTGCTCCAGAGGTTCGCTTCCCTAACGTTTACGGCATTGATATGCCGAGCGCGACAGAGTTGATTGCTCATGGTCGTGATAACGAAACGATTTGTAAGCAGATTGGCGCAGACGCCTTGATTTTCCAAACGCTACCAGATCTGATTTCTGCAGTGGGCATGGGCAATCAAGACATCTCTCGTTTTGATACTTCTGTATTTAACGGCGAGTATGTAACGGGCGATATCGACCAAGTGTACCTAGATTTCCTAGACTCTTTGCGTAATGACGACTCAAAGGTTCAGCGTGAGATTCAACAAGATCTTGCTAACTTAGAGTTACACAACGAAGGCGCTTAACTGTAAGCGTGCCATGAACACC